>CAYZLP010000651.1:1722-3561 GCA_964478635.1 uncultured Caldilineaceae bacterium | reverse complement strand
AGACGGTGGCGCGGGACCACGCCGTCTTCGAGGAAATAGCTGGGGGCAATGCGGCCCATTGCGCCCAATGCGCTCTTGCGGCCGAGCCAGAGGCGGGCTCGTTCCGCGCCGGTAGTCGCATGGTGAATCTGGCCTGCGTTGTGATCCCGGCAGATCGTTTCGATGGTGGCCATGGTCTCCTGCAGGCCGTCCGCCAATCCTTCGACCTCGATCAGGAGGACCGCGCCTGCATCTTCTGGATAGCCGGCCTGAACCGCGGCCTCCACGGCCCGGCAGACCTTGCCGTCCATCATCTCCATGGCCGTCGGTACGATGCCGGCTGCAATCACGGCGCTCACGGCGGCGGACGCCTGTTCGATGGATTGAAAGACCACCAACGTGGTGCGAACGCTCTCCGCCTGGGCCATAAGCTGGAGGGTCGCTTCGGTCACCACGCCCAGCGTTCCTTCGGAGCCGACCAAAACACCGGTTAGGTCGTAGCCCATGGCGTCGGCCAGGGGCGAACCCGCTTCGATCACGGTCCCGTCGTAGAGCACGGCCTTGACGCCGGTGACGTGGTTGACGGTGACGCCGTAGGCCAGGCAATGGGGACCGCCGGCATTGGAAGCGATGTTGCCGCCAATGGTGCTGGTGCGGCCGCTGCCGGGGTCGGGCGCATAGGTTAGGCCGGCCTGGCCGGCCGCGTCCACCAGATGCTGGTTCACCACGCCCGCCTCCGCCATTGCGCGCCGGTTGCGGGCGTCGACACTCTGGATGGTGCGCATGCGGGTCAGGACCAGGAGAATGCCGCCCTGGGTGGCCAGGGCGCCGCCCGAGAGGCCCGTGCCGGCGCCCCGGGCCACCAGCGGTACGTCATATTGTGCGGCCAGGGCGGCAATGGCGCTGACTTGCTCGGTCGTTTGGGGCAGGACCACCACGTCGGGCGGGTGGGTGTCGAACGAGGCATCGTATTCGTAGACCAGCTTGCGGCCGGCGTCGACAATCACGCCGTCTTCGCCCACAATGCGGGTCAATTCTTGAATCATCGTAGCAAAGTTCATGATCGGCTCCTTCGCAATCGGTGAACCGCAGGCCATCCTGACAAGCCGGATTGGCGATGCCAGGGGAGGCGCCGCCAATCCGGTAGGTCAAGTCGTATGCTTAGGGCCCGGCTACTTTCTGGACGGCCTGCATGGCCGTCAACGGGTCGGTCACGTGGAGGACGTTCAAGAGGATGAAGCCGATGATGCCGATCAGCGTCACGTAGTACATGGTGGGCAAAATGGTCTTGCGCAGGGTCGTCCCCTCCTGGCCGAGCAGGCCCACCGTGGCCGAGGCGGCCACCACGTTGTGGATGGCGATCATGTTGCCGGCGGCGGCGCCCACGGCCTGGAGCGCAACCACCATCGCACCGGAGATGAGCAGCTTCTCCGCTACGCCGTACTGGAAGAGACTGAACATGAGATTGCTCACCGTGTTGCTACCGGCGATGAATGCGCCCAGGGCGCCGATGGTCGGTGCAAAGAGGGGCCAAACGCCGCCCACATTGGCCGCGACCCACTCGGCCATGGCTACGGGCATGCTGGAGAGGCCGATGCTGCTGCCGCCCGAGTTGATGTAGATGCGCACCATGGGAATCGTGAAGATGAGCACGAACCCGGCGCCCAGAATGACCTTGCTCGAGTCTTTGAAGGCGTTGCCCAGGGCTCTGGGCGTCATTTGGTGTATGAAGAAGGTCATCAAGACGACGGCGACCATGATGGAGCCGGGCAGATAGAGAGGCGTTGTCGAGGCGCTGATGCCCGTGCCGAAGATGTCCGGCCAGGTGAACTTGACGCTCTTCAGCCAGCCGCCCAACGG
>CAYZLP010000651.1:0-1622 GCA_964478635.1 uncultured Caldilineaceae bacterium | reverse complement strand
TGCCGAAGAAGCGGGTCATCATCATGACCATGAGCAGCGGAATAAAGGTGCCGGCTACCGCATGGAGCAGGGCCGAGCGGACCGTGATCATCTGCAGATATTCGGGGAAGGTCATGCCGATGCTGGCCAACTGGGCATTGATGGTCGGGTTTTCCAGGCCACCGCGGACGCCGACGAGGATCGGCGTGCCCACCGCGCCGAAGGTCACGGGCGTGCTCTGGATCATCATGCCGATCATGACCGCCGCCATGGCCGGGAAGCCCAGGGCCACGAGCAGGGGCGCAGCGATGGCCGCCGGCGTGCCGAAGCCCGAGGCGCCCTCGATGAAGGAGCCGAAGAGCCAGGCGATGATGACCACCTGGACCCGCCGGTCGCTGCTGATGCTGGCAAAGCCCCGACGGATCGCCGTAATCGCGCCCGAGTATTTCAACGTGTTGAGCAGCAGAATTGCGCCAAAGACGATGAAGAGAATCTCAAAGGTGATCGCAAGCCCTTGGATGGTGGAGGCGGCCACGTTGGCGACCGGAACTTGCCAGAAAAAAAGGGCGATTCCGGCCGCAACTAGATAGACGACCGGCATGGCCCGTTTGGCCGGCCAGCGCAATCCGATGAGCAGCAGCGCCGCAGTGAGAATGGGGAGAAAGGCGAGAAAGGCTTGCAATCCCAGAGACATAGTAGTCCTCCTTTGTACAGGGCGCCTGCGGCGAGGCCAGACGTCATTCATTTTAATCTGTGGAGAGCGTTTTGCATACCGTCGCCGGGCATGAACCCGGGGTGGAGCCGTATGCCGTCCTGCTGGATTGAGTATAGAGGGAGGAGAAGAAGTCGCCTATCGTTCTCCGCGCTTCAAAAGAACGAAAAACGAACTAGTTCTTGGGATCAGCGACCGCGCGCCAGGCGTGCGGCCTCGCGTCGATTGTTGACGTGTAGTTTGGAGAGGATGTTGCGGACGTGGGCTTTGACGGTGTAGAGGCTGATGGAAAGGGTCCCGGCGATCTCCTTGTCGGCCAATCCTGCGCTGATGAGGCTCAGCACTTCCTGCTCGCGGTCGGTGAGTTGGTCGAAGATATCACCTTCCTCGTGGGTGATGCGCTCTGTGCCATCATCTCCCGCACCGCCAGACAGGCCACGCGACGCCGCGCCGCTGGGATAATGGGTCGTGACCCGACGGAATTCGGACATGACCAGTGCGGCCATCTCCGGCGTAAGCGCGGCTTCGCCTCGGGCCGCTGACTGGATCATCTCGATCAATTCGTTGGCCCGGATCGTCTTGACCAGATAACCCTGGGCGCCATTGCGGATGGCCTCAAAGATGCGCTCTTTTTCTTCCCGCATGGTGAGCATGACGATCTGGGTTTCGGGCAAGGCCTGATGAATGAGGCGGGTAGCCTCCAACCCATCGGCGCCGGGCATATTGATGTCCATGAGCACGACGTCGGGGCGCAACTCCTGGGCCATGATGAAGCCTTCCAGGCCGTCGCCGGCCTCACCCACGACTTCGATGTCGGGCTGGTTGCGGATGACGCTGATCAGACCGTCGCGGAAGAGTACGTGATCGTCCACGACGAGTACGCGGATTGGATTGACCGTCATTGATTCTACCTTGTCTGTGTAGGCGTGAC
>CAYZLP010000650.1:0-3567 GCA_964478635.1 uncultured Caldilineaceae bacterium | reverse complement strand
GCAGAGTCCCTGCGGGAGCTGGTTCCGGCCAATCCCTATTCGGGTGCGGGCGCATGGCCGCGCTTCGATCTCATCTTGTTGGGCATGGGCAGCGATGGCCACACCGCAAGTCTCTTTCCGGGTACCGCGGGACTACACGAAATCGAAAACCCGGTCATCGCCAATGCCGTGCCCCAACTGGCCACGGTCCGGTTGACCTTCACGGCCCCCCTCATCAATGCCGCCCGCCGGGTTCTGTTCCTGGTCCGGGGCGCCGACAAGGCCACTACACTGGACGCCGTTCTCAATGGGCCGCGCCGCCCTTTCGAGCTACCCAGCCAAATGATCCAGCCCATGGACGGTTCCCTGACGTGGCTGGTCGACAGAGATGCCTACACCGCCGGCGCGGACGACACCGAAGGCGGGAGGCCATAGCGGCGCGTTCGGCTGCAATTTGGTGGCCGCCGTTCTGGCCCGATCGGGCGAGATCCTGTACAATAGCGACGGTTCGGCCAGTGCAACCGATTGCACCACCCGCATGACAAACCGCGGTCGATTGCCCGGCAGCCTGACCGGAAGACAAATCAGACCGGCTGCGCCACCGGTCCTCAGCCCTATCTAAACGAATCAACTCACCCGTACAGAGGAGAGACTATGAAGCTCATCGGCAAAGTCTCGGTTTACCCCAAACTCCCGCCTGCCATCGGCCGCCTCCAAGAACTGGCCTACAACCTCTGGTGGAGTTGGGAGACCAATGCCCAGGCCCTTTATGCCACGCTCGACCCGGTGCTCTGGGATGAAACCAATCACAATCCCGTCAAATTCCTGCGCCTGGTAGAGCAAGAGAAGTTGGAGAAGGCCGCAGCCGATCCGGCATACCTTGAGGCCTATGAAGCCGTCCTGGCGGATTTCGATGCCTACATGTCGCCTGACGCCAAGACCTGGTTCAAGAGTCACCACGCCGACAAGCGGGATCAGGTCATTGCCTATTTCAGCGCCGAATTCGGCCTGCATGAGGCCTTGCCGATCTATAGCGGCGGCCTGGGTATTTTGAGCGGCGATCACTGCAAGGCGGCCAGCGATCTTGATTTGCCCTTTGTCGGCGTCGGTTTTCTCTATCCCCAGGGCTATTTTACCCAAATAATCGATCCCCATGGGGTGCAGCAAGCCCAATACGAAAAGGTCAATCTGTCCGAAGTGCCGGCAACGCCCGCCCTAGACCCGCATGGAAACGAGGTTCTGATCCACGTCGATCTGCCCGGACGGACCGTCTATGCCAAGGTATGGAAGATTCAGGTCGGACGCATTCCCATCTATCTGATGGATACGGACGTGGAGCGCAACGCGCCGCAGGACCGTGAACTGAGCGCCCGTCTCTATGGCGGAGACCGGGAAATGCGCATCAGCCAGGAATTTGTCTTGGGCATCGGCGGCGTGCGGGCCGTGCGCGCGCTGGGGCTGGCACCGGCCGCCTGGCACATGAACGAGGGCCACAGCGCCTTCCTGGGCCTGGAGCGGGTACGCGAAAAGGTACAGGGTGAAGGGCTGACCTTCGACCAAGCCGTCGAGGCCGTGCGCGCCAATACCCTCTTTACCACCCACACGCCGGTTCCGGCCGGCAACGACACCTTTGCCTTCGAACTCGTCGAAAAGTTCTTCTGGCAGTACTGGGGCCAGTTGGGTATCGGACGCGACAAGTTCATCAATTTCGCCAGCCAGGAGCAGGATTGGGGCCACATCTACAGCATGACGGTCCTGGCCCTCAAGCTGAGCGCCTATCACAACGGCGTGAGCGAACTCCACGGCCACGTCAGCCGCAATATGTGGAGTTTCCTCTGGCCGGACCTGCCGGCCCCGCACACGCCCATCGGCCATATCACCAATGGCGTCCACACCAAGACCTGGCTGGTGCAGGAGCTCAAGGATCTGTACGGCCGCTACCTTCCCGCGGACTGGCAGGATGAAGTTGACCTGCCTGAAACCTGGGAATCTATCGACGCCACGCCGGATGCTGAACTCTGGGCCGTTCACCAGGCGCGCAAGGAGGTGATGATCGACTTCATCCGTGAGCGCATCAAGCGTCAATATCTGCGCCACGGCGAAGGACCGCGCCGCATAGAAGCGACAAGCCGCCTGCTGGATCCGAACGCGCTGACCCTGGGCTTTGCCCGGCGCTTCGCCACCTACAAACGCGCCACCCTGATCTTCCGCGACCGGGAAAGATTGAAGGCCATCCTCCACAATCCCGAACGACCGATGCAGATCGTTTTCAGCGGCAAGGCCCATCCCGCCGACGAGCCGGGCAAAGGCCTCATCCGCGAGATTTATGAACTCAGCCAGGAGCCCGATTTCGAGGGCAAGATCATCTTCATCGAAAACTATGACATGAACATCGCCCGCCACCTGATTTCCGGCGTCGACGTCTGGCTCAACAACCCCCGCCGCCCCCATGAGGCATCGGGTACGAGCGGCCAGAAGGCGGCCGCCAGCGGGGTTCCGAATCTGTCCATCCTGGACGGTTGGTGGGTGGAGGGCTATGACGGAACCAACGGCTGGGCCATCGGTGAGGAGCGGGAATACAAGGATCAGGAAACCCAGGACGAAGCCGATGCGCTGAGCCTCTACCAGCTGTTGGAGGACGACATCATTCCCCTCTACTTCGACCGCGACGAGGCCGGGCTGCCCCACGGCTGGACCCAGGTGATGAAGAATTCGATCCGCACCTGCGCGCCCCAGTTCAGCATGCGCCGCATGGTGAAGGATTATGTAAATCTATACTATCTCCCTGCCGCAGCCAGCGGCGCACGCTTCCAGGGCGACGGCTATGCAGTTGCCAAGGAGATGGCCGAATGGAAGGCCGGCATCCGCCAACGGTGGAATACCGTCGGCATCGAAGTGGCCGACCGGCCTGCCGAACAGATTGAGGTGGGCCAGGCCATCGATCTGCAGGCGCGGGTGTGGCTCAACGGCATTGCGGCGCAAAGTGTTGCGACGGAAATCGTCTATGGCGTACTCGAAGAGGGGGAGGAAGCCGCCGCATTGCAGGTAACCGGGATGAACAAAGTCGGCGAGCAGGGCAGCGTCGTAACCTACGCAGGCAAGCTGCAGCCTGCGGGCAGCGGGAAGCTCTCCATCGCCGTCCGGGTCCGGCCCGACCATCCCGACTTGATTAACCCCAGTGAGATGGGTCTGAGCACCTGGGCGTAGGCAGTACGCAACACAATTCGCCCTCCTGCAATGGATCGGGTATGATTATCCGGGCGCCGTCATGACGGCGCCCGGATTTATATTTTGATAATCTTGGGTAGCTATTCAGCCATCAGCCAAATAGAACGCGGATTGAGCGGATTCCCGCCGATCGAGCTGGGTGAAGATCGGCGCAGATTCGGTCAATCTGCCTGGTCAGCGTTCCATTTTTGGCCTGGCTGTATAGCTACAATCCTGGAGCAATCACCATGACGAATGAAACCCATCATCCCCAACGCGGCACCTCCCTGAACATCGTGCTTGCCCTGGTTATTCTGGGCAATCTATTCATGACGGCCGTCTACTGGACTACCATTCGCCAGCCGGGCGACAGTCCGCTGA
>CAYZLP010000649.1:0-3575 GCA_964478635.1 uncultured Caldilineaceae bacterium | reverse complement strand
TTCGACCGGCCAAGCCCGCGGTGGTTGCTGTTGCTGCGTGAATCCTTATCCGGACCTCATTATCTTTCGGCACAGGCTTTGCTACCTCTCGAAGTTGGAGAACATCCGGTGTGCCGTATTCCGTACATAGTACCGCTTTCATAATTCTCTCCCTATCGTATTGATTCCAAGGCTCCGCTGCTGCAGAAACAACGCATAGGCAGGAGATGTCCGCTCAGACCGAACCGTACTAGCTCTTCCAGCCGATTAGTGCGTAACTCATGTAGCGGCACCACAACGGACCGCCAAGTTGCATCGGCTGCACATTACGCAAGCCAGCGCTCTCGAGCGCTTTAACGAGCACGGCTTCTTCCAGACAGGTTAAGCCCATTGCAAGTCAATGAGCGAGCCGAGAAAGCCTGGACGCGTCGTGACAATGAGTAACGGAGCGCCTGGTTGCAACACGCGGACCATTTCTCGAATCCCAGCTCGCGGTTGCGGCAGATGTTCGATCGTATGCGCAGCCATAACCATGCCGAACGCGTTGTTGGCATAGGGCAGGCTACGCACATCTTGCCTACGCGTATGTATGGGTATGCCCTCGTGGGCCAACTGGGTACGAGCGACGGTCGCCATGGTTGGGGACGTATCTATACCATGTAGCACTAGATTGCCGACGCGGGACTTGAAGAGCGCAGCACTCAACGCACCCGATCCGACGCCACAATCTAAAACGCTAATTGTCCCGCACTCGGCAAAGTTGCTGCGCAAATCATCATGCAGTTGCATAAACAGGTGTGTATATACTTGATCATAGCCAACACGCTGGATCTTTTGTTGCCACTTTTCGGCGATGGCATTGTACTTTTCGACCAGTTCTTCTGTCGTCGGCCTGACGCGCTCGACCGAGAGCTGCCAGGTCAATAGTTGAATTTGCACCATAGATTCCTCTACGCTTCCTATTCTTTTTCTTTCCATCGCCAGGCGTACCAAATAATGAGCACCAGGCCGAATGCAATTATGGTTCTGAAGAATAGGTGATCAGGATCGGTTGGACCATCCAAAATAATGAAGAAGAGATTTAATGCACCTGCGGAAATGTTTGCCCAGTGATTAAGATTTCGTCTCAACACCAAGGATAGAACGATCATCGCAACAGGAATTGTGTGTACTACTGCGGCAATGAGCGGCAGGTTTTCCGTTATCTGACGGCCGTTCACAGTGCCCGCCATTGTTTCCTGGACAAAACCGGGAGTTATCAACGCGTGAAAATCCGCCCAAAAGAGACTAAACAATACGAATGTCCACAAAGTGGAGAGTAGTATTCACTGGTCTACTGGAATTTGTTCTTTGTCAACCTTCATGTCTTTCTTTTTGTCCTTGTGTCTCAAGTATTATCAACTGTCTCTTCGATTTCGTCTTTTCTTCGATAGATCAGACGATATGGCACATCATCCGACGAGTGAAAGACGCAGGGGGAGTATAGAAGTGGCGGCTGGTGACACGAATGTCTGTTTAGGGCCCAAATGTTACAGATGAATTTCGTCGACGTGTACCTGAGGCGTTGCCTGCTCGGCGGAGCCGCCGTTTGTAGATCACCCACTCGGCTACAGCAAGGTTGATAATCCAGGCTGTAGCCATCAGACTGGCCCGTGTCAGCTCACTATGGATCGAAGGAAAAAACGCCCAAGGAAGAAGGACGAAAACCTGTGTGCCTGCGCCCACACCCAGCGCATAAGCACGAATCATCCAAGCACCATGTTGGGCAAAGTTCCGTTGCCGGATAGCAAGTGCTCCTAAGACAATTGAGACAGTCATGCTGAGACCAACCACCAGTCGAACCCAATAGAGCGGGCCGATGTCATACCACGGTAAAGGCGAAAATTGGGTCATCCACAGGCCAGAAATAGCTGCCACGAGGCCGCTTGGGATCAGAATGCGACCAGCGCTTCGATGCCAACGACGGTGACGACGACGAAAGCCTGGCGCGAATTGAAAGGCCCCGAGAATCGAGTAGATGATCACGCTAATGATATGGATCACCACTGGCACGGCCGCAGATGCAATACGCTCACTATCCGGTAAAAACACAAATTCTGTGCCGCTACCTAGTTCTGCCAGGCGAACGCTCCCACCCACTGCCGGAACGAGACTTAGGAAGATCAGTCCGGCTGGGATGAGCCACTCCGCCGACAAACTGTTTGCCGATGCTAAATCTTCGCTGGGCGTTGGCCTTTTCGCGCTTTGAAGATGAGGCAAATCGGAAGCCTCATATTCCTGGTTGGCAATTGCCTGCGTATCTGACTTCATCGTTCATTCCCCGCTAATGCCATGATTGAGGCTCGCCACATCTGTCGGACCGAATTCAAGGCGATTGACAGAAAGCAGCGGCAACCCTAAATCTCGTACTTTTTTCAGGAGGCCATACAAGGCTGACTGATCAGGAACCTGACCAGTCAATCGCGTATCGCCGTTCCCTTCATGGGTAATGGTGAGACCCATAAACCAGTCGCACCAGTGCTCATCAATGTACCCCTGGACGCAAATATCGGTCAGTACAGACCCGCTGTGCCTGGTCGTTGGCGCATCTGTTTTACTCATGCTGTGCCTCGTCTATACTTTGGTGTTTAGTGAGCTCTATTTCGCTCAATGCTTCACCCAAAGTATAAAAAGGTTGCGGCGAGCTGTGATCCCCATATATGGGGAGATAGGTGGGGATTTATGTGGGGAGAGAACGAGATGGGATTATGGGGATATGTGAAGAGGGTGCGGTGCCAACTGCATCTAAATCAGATTCAGTGCTTCGGCCTTTTTGACAGCGGCCCGGCGATTGTTGACGTTAAGTTTGCCGTAGATGCTCTTGGTATGGGTGCGGACCGTGCTCAATGCAACCATGAGCGTATCGGCGATCTCCGGCCCAGAAAGCTCGGTTTTGAGTAAGCGAAGAACATCAAGCTCACGTGCGCTAAGCGGCTCGATGAGCGGTTGAGCGGGTCGAGCAGTAGAGAATGGAGACTCGCCTGCTTGCCCTTGTTGCGTACGTTCAACAGCGGTCAGCAATTTTTCAGTGTACTCTGGCATTGTGCCCCGATCTGCCAATGCCTTTAAGAGATGTGCCATCGGTGGTCCTTCATCGACAAAGATGCGCACATAACGCTCTGGTTCAGCCAACGTCAGGGCCTGTTCCAGCGTGACAAGTGCGGCAGACAGTTCGCCTTGTGCTTCGTGTGCAAGCACCTGCATCACGAGAATTTCAATCACGCTGCCTGTCCGGCCCCCTGCTTCTGCCGCTTGCAGCAGTCGCGTCAGCAGTCGCACTGCCCCGTGAATGGCGCTCTCTGCTCGGGTGTTCCCCTGGTAGGCATTTTTGCGTAGAGCGACGAGTACCCGCGCCAAGGTGACATGCTCAAACTCGTGCAGATAGCTGAGATCATCATCAACGGACAAACCTCGCTCACGCACCCATCCCAGCGCAGCAGACAGCCGATTCTGCTTCACCCACACCCGCGTCCGCAATGCTGCAATGGGCCGTACATCGGGCAAGGGGTTGCGGATATAGATGCGTTCCGCCTGGTTCAGCATTTCGAGTGCACCTT
>CAYZLP010000648.1:0-3606 GCA_964478635.1 uncultured Caldilineaceae bacterium | reverse complement strand
AACACTAGTAGAACCGATGCAGTCCAGAACGATAGGTCGCGGAATGGTGCGGGCGTACGAGCAGTCATCCAAGATCACAGGAGGGCGAGAAATGTTGCATTGACTTCAGGTTGCGTGCTGGGCGGATTATCGAGATGGAACAGATGGCAAGCCGATCCTTTGTTTTGCAACTCGCCAGACAAACTGCGGATTGCCGAGTAGATACCGCCGCCACAGCCGCCGCGGTTCGATGAGCATTCGACCGAACCATTCCATGCCATGGTTGGTTATCCACTCCGGTGCCCGATTCAGTTCTCCGGAAAGGTAATCGAATACGGCGCCGCCGGTCAGGGTCACATTGGCCTCGATTTTTTCTCGATTCGCTTGCAGCCAGGCCTCTTGCAGGGGCATGCCAAAACCGAGGATGAGGATATTGGGACGTGCGCTCCGGATGGCAGCCAGCACGGCTTGGTTTTCGGGACTATCCGACTCTTTGTCGAAATAGCCGTGCTGAACGCCAACGATGCGCAATTCGGGATACTTCGCCTGTAGCTTCTGGGCCGCTTGTTCGGCCACGCCGGGCCGCGCGCCCAGCAGAAACCAGCGATCGTTGCGGGTTGCCGAGAACTCGGCGAGATCCCACGCGAAGTCAGCCCAAGTCATGCGTGGCGGCGGTTTTTCCCCGAGCATGCGCGCGGCCAGCCCTACGCCGGCCCCGTCGAGGCGAATGGCATCGGCTTCATTGAAAAACTCGCGCAGCCAGGGTTGTTCGTAGAGCAGGTTATAGGCATAGACATTGCCCGAAAGGATGATGCGGCGTTCATCTGCATCGATGGCCCGACCTATGAAGTCGAGGAGACCGGCGCAGTCGTATAGCGTCAACTGCGCGCCGAACAGGTTGAGGGTCGGCGCGGCTGTTGAGGGTGAAGCGGATAGTGCGCCGGAGGTCATAGCCACCATACCTTGTCCAGAGGATGTTGCCAATTGTTGATCAAGTCAGCATATTTGAAGGAAGGCAATTTTGTGCATTCGGTGAGTGCGGCCAGCGCTCCGGGAAGGCCATGAGAATCGACATAGATGGCATCGAGCGGCTGTGTGGTCAGCGCATTCACAATGGCTTCAAAATTCGTTTCCGCCGCGCCATAGACCGCATCCTGGCAACGCGCCCTTTCCCCGGAATCGAGCTGCAAATAGGCGCGGTTGATGCAGAAATTACCGTCCAGGTCGATGCAATATGGGTGCTGTCGATAAAGTCCCGACGTCTTCTGCAGCGAAAGCGTGGCGTCGATGATTCTGGCCGGGTAGGGCAGCGGATGATCGCTCGCAACATAGACCCAGTAAAAGTGTACAGCCCCGCCCATATCAATCAGGGTTGGGCGGCGATACAGCTTGTTCCAAAAGGCGCGCTGCCAGTAGCCGGTCGCTGGGTTGGCATGAGCGTCCAGCCAAGCGAAGTACATGGCGAACCAATCGTCAAGAACGACGGTATCCGGCCACCAGCGCGTAACTTGATCCCGCATCATGCCGAGGGCGGCAGGAATGCCGCCGCCGATGTGCGAACTGCGCCAGATGTGATGCCATCCTACATTTTTGGTGCGGATGTCGTGCAGTGTGCCACGGAACTCCAGGTGCTCGATCCAGTGGATGAAGGCGGCGGAATCGGTGAGGATAGGCAGCATGCCCGTGAATGGCCGGACTCGATCGCTATATCGCTCATCCGGTTCGACTTCTAGAAGCATGAGTGCGCCAATGGCGTATGCCGTAGCGTGGGCTTGGGAATGGCCGCGCAAATTGCGTTTCGAAAACCATCCCGCTTCATCCTGACAGGCCAGTATGGCTTCCGCCCAAAGCTGCCGGCGTTTACGATCCGTCACTTGCGGCAACTCGCCGAGCGTGTAGAGAATATACGCAGCATCTATCATGCCATAGAGATCGGGGTCTGTTTGCCCGCGATGAAGGCTAAACTCGCCCACGGTAGAGTACCCGTCCCCATTCGCAGCGATCGAATGCTGGGCAAGAAACCGAAATGCAGCTTGCTTCAATTCTGCTATTTGCGCGGTGTCGATCATGAAACGTTCCCTACTGCCTGTTGATAGGATTCGAGAGTGAGCGCAGCGCAACGTTCCCAGGAGAAACGTTTGGCTTGCTCTATTCCTCGCTTGCCTAGTCTCTCGCGTACGCCGGGATCTGTCAAAATGGTCTGCATCCCATCGGCAATGGCCCGAACGTTGAGCGGGTCAACCAGCACTGCGGCGTCTCCGGCAACTTCAGGGATGCTTGATGCGTCTGAGGCCAAGACCGGAATCCCGGCAGACATGGCTTCGAGCACCGGCAGGCCAAATCCTTCATTGAGCGGTATATATGCAAACAGATCGGCCTGTTGGTAAAGACAAGCGAGCATCTGGTCTGACACGTATCCCGTAAAGCGCACGGCTTCATCGAGTTCCAATTCGGTGATCAGCGCACGCAGGCGTTCATATTCCCCAATATTCCGCCCGCTGATGACAAGCTTGTGGGGCAACCCGTTTTCTGTCTTGCACAGATGAAACGCCTCAATCAGGCGCGCCAGGTTTTTGTGAACGTGCATTGCGCCCGCATAGAGGATGTACGGTTCCATGACGAACGCCTGGATCTGATCGGGGCATCGGGCGCTGGCTGTAGCATCCAGCGTCAAGCGGTCGCTAACCCCCTCGTACGTGACGTCAATCTTGTCGGCAGGCGCCTTGAGAATCTCGATGAGATCGCGCTTGGTGCTTTCTGAGACTGCGATCACGCGGGCTGCATTGTGGACGGTCACCGGCAATATCCGTTGGCGATACCAAAGCCTGGCGGCTCCATATTTCTGCGAAACCTTGTATTCGCCCAAATCGTGAATTGTTACGACGGTGGGAACGCTGCTCCACAGGAGAGGCAGCAGATTGGGAAGATGAAGCACATCAACGCCCCGGCGTCGCAGCGCGCCGGTAAACCAACTGTTCTGCCAGGCAAAGTAGGCCGGACGCATAACGATGCGCGGCGAATGGGTAAAACCAGTGCGGATTTCTTGGAAATTGTCGGCCTGCAAATTGAAAAGGGTGAAATTGTCCTGAGATGTGTAGATCAAGTATTCATTTTCGTGATCGATTTTCTGTAAGGCGTCGAGGAGTGATGCGATATAGCGGCCGACGCCCAAGGCCTGCTTGGTTGTGGTTAGGGTGGAGATGGCGATACGCATGACCATTACTCGCTTGCTAATTGTCACATTGTTTGAACTTCGTACATTCCTCCAGCGCGAAAATCGGCGGGAATGTACGAAGTTCAAGTGACGTCTCTATGAAGCCTTGGGATGCGCTGCAGGCGCGCTGTCTGAGCGCTGTAACGCACTGGCGGGTGACATTCGTGCATCCGGCAATCCCCTGCGCGCCACGGTCGGCGCTGAGAGGGCAGTCAAGATACCGATGTTGATCCAAATAGGTATGGATAGATACATGACCGACAGATAATCCCACCAGAACGCGCCGAACAGATAGATTATCTGGCTAAGAATTGCGCCCATCAGGAGCAAAGCATAGACTGATCGTCTTTGTCGAAGACGGTAAAACTGCACAACGCTGGCCGTCAACAATGTCAGGAGCATGGCAATGAAGC
>CAYZLP010000647.1:0-3609 GCA_964478635.1 uncultured Caldilineaceae bacterium | reverse complement strand
CCAGTGGTATGAAAAGAATACCCGCCTGCTCGAGGAATATGACGACCAGATCCCCCATCGGGCCGGCTGGGAGGCCATGAACTGGTCGCGTATTCAGGGCGCGGAACATCTGGCTCTGCGCGACAAGGTCGGTCTCTACAACACCGCCAATTTCGCCAAATTCGAGGTACGGGGCCCCGGCGCAACCGACTTCCTCAACTACATGGCGGCCAACGACGTCGACAAGCCGATCGGCAAGATCACCTACACTGCCCTCTGTGATGCGCGCGGCGGCATCAAGGCGGACCTCACCGTCACGCGTACGGGTCCGGAGCAGTACATGGTTCTCAGCGGCGCGGGGACAGGACCGGCCGATCTGGCGTGGCTGCGACTTCACGCACCGCACGATGGCTCCGTCACCATCGATGACGTGAGCAGCCTCTTGACGGGCGTGGCGCTTTGGGGTCCCCTTGCCAGGGATGTGCTGCACGCGGTGGCGGAAGAGGATGTCTCAAACGCAGCATTGCCCTATTTCACCGCCCGGCAGTTGCGGATCGGTACCGTACCGGCCGTGGCCCTGCGTCTTTCCTATGCGGGCGAACTCGGCTGGGAGATCTACTGCCCGAGCGAATATGGCGCAAATCTCTGGGACACCTTGTGGGAAGCCGGCGAGCCCCACGGCATCTTTGCCCTGGGTGCGGGCGCCTTCAACTCGCTCCGACTCGAAAAAGGTTATCGGGCCATGGGGAGCGATCTCACCACGGACTATAATCCCTATGAGGCGGGACTCGGCTGGGCCGTACGGCTGAAGAAGCATGAGTTCCTGGGTCGAGACGCGCTGCTCGCAGTGAAGGAGGCAGGCATCCAGCGCACGCTCTGCTGTCTGACCAGCGACGATCCCAACGCCATGGCCCTGGGCAAGGAGCCCGTGCTTGCCGACGGTGAGGCAATTGGCTATCTCACCAGCGTGGACTACGGCTACAGCATTGGCAAGCTCGTCGGATACGCATATTTGCCGCTGCCCTACTCCGATCTCAACACCAGGTTGGAAATCCAGTATTTCGATCGCCGCTTCCCCGTGACCGTGGCGACCGATCCCCAGTTCGACCCGGGCATGACGCGCTTGAAGGGTTAGAGCGACATTCGTGGATTTGCATCACCGCATGTCGAGGGCAGGGAGCGATTATGGATTGATCTAGGGCACCTTTACAGACGTGGCCGATATGTTATACTCCCCGTGCAGAAGCCGAGATTTACCAGCTTATCCATCGCAGGCGACAGAATTACCTACCGGGCGAAAGCCCACGCGTCTCAGGAGACAATTGCATGGCAAAAACATTCAAAGGCGTGATCAATCTCGATGCACGCGACTCGATTCCGGATTGGGAACCCTACCTGCAGCCCCAAGCCCCTGAAGGCGCACCCAACGTGCTCATGATTGTGTGGGACGACGTCGGCTACGGAACGATGGACCTCTACGGCGGGCCCATTCAGACGCCGACCATGAAGCGTATTGCCGACATGGGCATCCGCTATTCCAACTTTCACACGACCGCGCTCTGCTCACCGACCCGTTCGTCCCTTCTGACCGGGCGTAATGCAACCAGCAACGGCATGGCCGTCATCACTGAGGGCGCAGACGGTTTTCCCGGCTCCTCAGGTCGCATTCCCTTCGAAAACGGCTTTGTCTCCGAGGTTCTGGGCGAACGAGGTTGGAACACCTACGCCATCGGCAAGTGGCATCTCACGCCGGCCGACGAAACCGACATGTCTTCCTGGAAACATCGTTGGCCCTTGGGCCGCGGCTTCGAGCGCTACTACGGCTTCCTCGGCGGCGAGACGCACCAGTATTACCCCGATTTGATTTACGATAACCACCCGGTCGAAGCGCCTTACGGACCGGAAGAGGGCTATCACATCTCCAAGGATCTGGTCGACAAGTCCATTCAGTTCATCCGCGATGCCAAAGCGGTCAATCCGGAGAAGCCATGGTTCATGTATTTCTGCCCGGGCGCCGGCCATGCGCCTCACCATGTATGGACGGAATGGGCTGACAAGTACAAAGGCAAGTTCGACGAAGGTTACGAAGCCATCCGCGCCGGCATTCTGGCCAACCAGAAGCAACTGGGCCTGCTGGCCGAAAACGTGGACCTCTCGCCCATCAATCCCCACGGCGAGCCGGACGCAGTGAGCCCGGACGGCATTCCCTGGCCCCAAACCGATTTTGTGCGTCCGTGGGATTCTCTGGACGACGACGAGAAGCGGCTCTTCATCCGCATGGCCGAGGTCTACGCCGGCTTTGTCTCGTATACCGACTACGAGATCGGTCGCCTGATCGATTACCTGGAAGAGTCAGGCCAGTTGGAGAACACGATCATCTTCGTGACGTCGGACAACGGTTCCAGCGCCGAGGGCGGGCCCAACGGATCCTTTAACGAAAACAAATTCTTCAACAATGTGGAGGACACCATCGAAGCCAACCTGGCAAAGCTGGACGAGTTGGGCACGCCAACCTCCTATAATCACTACTGCTCCGGTTGGGCCTGGGCCTTCGATACGCCGTTCCCCTACTGGAAGCGTTACGCCGGCTACGAAGGCGGCGTCTGTGACATGATGCTCATGGCATGGCCCAAAGGAATTAAAGCCGGCAGCATCCGCCATCAATACCTCCATGCCATCGACGTTGTGCCAACCCTATATGAAATGCTCGATGTGGAACCACCCGATTATGTCAAAGGCTACCCCCAAAGCCCTATCGAGGGGCAGAGCTGCGTCCCAACTTTCACCGATCCGGAGGCGCCGGAGCGGCAAACCCAGTTCTACTCCATGCTTGGCATGCGCTCCATCTATCACGACGGCTGGCTGGCAACTGCGCTGCATCCGGCAATTTCCGGATGGGGAAACTATCACAAAGATGTCTGGGAGTTGTATCACCTGGCAGAAGACCGGGCCCAGGCCCACAACGTGGCCGACCAATATCCGGAGAAGGTACAGGAACTGATCGGGCTCTGGTTCTACAACGCCGGGCTCTACAACGGCTTCCCCATCGACGATCGGACCGCGAGGGAGCAACTCAACCGCGAGCGACCCGAGTCGGGCAAGCCTCGCAACCGTTATGTCTACTATCCGGACACAGCAGAAGTGCCAGAATCTGTGGCCGTGGCGACAAAGGGACGCAACTTCACGATTGCGGCCGCGACGGTGGTTGAAACGGCAGATGCCGAGGGGGTGCTCTTCGCCCAGGGCGGCGTGGGCGGCGGTCACAGCCTCTACATCAAGGACGGCAAGCTGCACTACATGTACAACTGGTTGGGCGAAAAGCTGCAGCAGATCACGTCCGACAAGGATGTCTCTCCCGGCCGCCACGTCTTCACGGCCGAATTCACCAAGAGCGGTCAGGACGAGAAAACCTTCAGCGGCATCGGCCTCCTCAAGCTCTACATCGACATGGAGCAGGTGGGCGAGGCCGAAATCTGGACCCAGCCCGGGGCCTTCGCGCTGGCTGGCGATGGCTTGGGCGTGGGCCGTGACGGCGGCTCACCGGTTTCGCCCGACTACAGGCCACCCTTCAAATTCACGGGCGGCGAGATCGAGCGTGTGGTTGTCGATGTGAGCGGCGAACCCTTTGTT
>CAYZLP010000646.1:0-3610 GCA_964478635.1 uncultured Caldilineaceae bacterium | reverse complement strand
CAATCGCCGCGGCAAAGGCCTCCCTGGTCACGCCCGCCTTGAAGCCGTAGATCAATTCGGCGCCCGGTTCCGCGTGGAGGACAACCCACATCTCCGTCTTGCCCAGGTCGTCTTCGTTGGCGAGGCCATATGCGTCGTTCGGGTGCACCTGGATGGAAAGCCAGCGGTTGGCATCCAGTAGCTTGATCAGGAGCGGAAAGCGCCCCAGTTCGAGCATGGCCGCGTTGCGCGTGCCGACCAAATCCAGGCCGAGCAGTTCCTGCACTTCGGGCAGCGTCTTGCCGCGCAAGGGGCCGGCGTTGACGACGCTCGACCCGTCAGGATGAGCTGCGATTTCCCAACTCTCGGCAATGATGCCGTCGGGAATCTCCCGGCCTAGCTTGTCTGCCAGATTCCGCCCGCCCCAGACGTAGTCCTTGAAGACCGGATCAAACGTCAGGGGATAGCAGGCGGATTCCTCAGGCTGCGGGTCATGTGGATTCATTACTTCTCTCTCCAAGTTCGGATGGATGGATTACGGCGAACGCTCACTACGCTTGATGATCGCCGTAGAATCGGAAATCCTCTTTAGGCCCGGTCTGGCCGGCGCTATCCACCTCTCCTGCAGCCTCATCCGCTATGACTTCACCGGCGCCTTCATCCGGGAATGGCGGCAAATCGAACATCTTGCGCCAGGAATAGCCGCCGATAAGCTTGATGCTGGCCGCGATTGGCGCGGCCAGGATTGCCCCAAGGATGCCGGCGACGCTGCCGCCAAGCATGACGGCCAGGATGGTGACGACCGGGTGCAGATCCAGTGCGCCGCCCACGATGCGCGGCACGAGGACGGCATTTTCAATTTGTTGGACGACAAACATGAAGGCGAGCACGATGCCGGCCACGACCAAGGGGTTCATGTCGGGCAAGGCAGTGCTGCCAAAGAAGAAAGCCACGATGGTGCTGGTCAGCGCGCTGATGATCGGGCCGAGAATGGGCAGAAACTCCAGCAGACCGGCCAGTGTCCCCAGCGCCAGGGCATAGCGGACGCCCATCAGCCACAGTCCGACTGTGACAACCGTCCCAATGATCAGACCCAGGACTACCTGACCGCGCAGATAGGCGTTCCAAATCCGGACGAATTCGGCCATGAGGCGGTCGGCGTCATCGCGATAGCCTGAGTGGTGGGCCAGATCGCTGATAGTTCGTCCGAAGCGTGGCATATCCCGGGCGATGTAGATAGAAGTGGTGAGAACAATGAAACCGATGCCGATACTGGAGAAAATATTCTGGGCGACGCTCAGGACAATGGGGCCGCCCTGTCCGACCAACTGGCGCGTCCAATTGAAGACCTGCTGTTCGATCTGACCCGCCGCGATTTGCGCCGGGATGTCCGGAACGGTGAACGTCAGGCGGCCCACCTCGAAGGTCTGCCCGGCGACGGATTGGAGCCAGACGAGAGCCGTATCCACGCTCGACTCCGTCAAGCCGGGGAGCGCGCGGAGCAGGCGATTGGTCTGGTCGAGACCCAAGAAGCCCAGCGAAAGCGCGAAGGTTATCCAGGCGATGAGGATGACGGCGTAGACGAAAAGCACGCTCCAGCCCCGCTTCCAGTGGAGCCGCCGTTCCAGGAAAGAGATGGTCGGCAGAAGCAGGTAGGCCAGGATGACGGCGACGACGATGGGTTGGAGCAGGTTGTTGAAGCGCCAAAAGAAAATGCCGAGCAGAACGACCGTGAAAAAGGCGACGAGGGCCTTGGTCGTCATGCCCCACGGCGGTGATATGCCGGAAGGTTGTCCGTTGGTCGATGCGACCGGCGCTGCGGCCGGGCTCGGGGCTGGCGTCTGGTTTTGGTCGAGCAGTTCGGGTGATTCAGGCATGGCAGGAAAATGGTGTGCGGCCCACGTGGCGAAGCTCACCGCGCACGCCTGGCTGACGGTTGTCTCGAGCGCATTATACTCGACTTGGGGTAATGCGTCATGTCACTGAACAGCGACTACAGCTTCTTTAGACCGGCCAGGGATGCGTCCAGCCGTTTGATGCCGACGCCGGGGAAGGCCACGGTCACCTCTTCGGTCCCGCCGACGATGTTGCTCTCGATGACAGTCCCGACGCCAAACGTGGCGTGCTGTACGCTGTCACGGCGCTTGAACTGCGTCTTCGCGGTACTGCGCGTCGGCTTCTGGGAAGAAGGGGACGCATTTGCGTCACCGGGCGACCAGTAGCGTCGGGAAGGTTCCTGCTTGCGCTGGCCGCTGCTCCAGTCGTAGCTGCCGCCGCCGCTGGAGGCAGCGCCGGACGCGCCGCTTGAGGCGGGCTTGGTACGCCCCCAGCCCCCCCGGGTGCTGGAGGAAGTACGGCCACGCGGTTGGCCGCCATCCCAGTCGGTGAGGCGGCTGTAGCTCTGCTTGCGGCGACTCTGCCGATCGACCATGCCGGTAAGCAGATTGGCCGGAATCTCTTCCAGAAAGCGGCTCGGCTCCTGGACTTCGCTGCTGCCCCAAAGGCTGCGTCGGAAGACGTGAACCAGGTAGAGCCGGCGCTTGGCCCGGGTGATGCCGACGTAGCAGAGGCGACGCTCCTCTTCCATGTCCTCCGGATCGCCGCTCTCCAGACTGCGGGCATGGGGCAGGATGCCGTCCTCCATGCCGACCATGAAAACTACGGGAAATTCCAGCCCCTTGGCCGTGTGCAGCGTGAGCAGTGTCACCGCGCCGGCGCCTTCATCTACCTCGTCAGCGTCACTGACCAGCGCGACTTCCTCCAGAAAGAGGCCCAGAGGACTCTGTTCGGGCTGGAGGCCGGCCATGCCGAGGCGGTATTGGGCCGCCACCCCGCGCAGCTCCTGCAGGTTGGCAAAGCGATCTTCGCCCTCGTCCGTGCCGTCGCGCAGGGCGTCGACGTAGCCGGAATCATACAGCAGGGCATCGAGCAGGTCGGCTACGCTCTCATAGGCGTTGCTGCGCTGGGCCATGAGCCATTCGCTCAGCAGGCGGGCGAATTCGGTCAGCGCATTTTGGGCGCGCGATCCAAAAGGCGGTGCAACCTGGGCCGCGTCCGGTAGGGAGACGCCCAGCCGGCGCGCCGTTACCTCGGGTCCCAAATCGAGAATGGAAAGGGCAACATATTCGCTCACCCCCATATCGCCGGCCCATTCCTTGAGCGCGGCCTGGGTCTTCAGGCCGATGCCCCGGGGCGGCATGTTGATGATGCGGTCCATAGCAACCGTATCGGCCGGGTTGTGGACGAGGCGCAGGTAGGCCAGGGCATCCTTTACCTCCTTGCGTTCGTAAAAACGGGTGGCGCCCACGAGCTTGTACTTGATCTGACGGTTGACAAAGGCCTCTTCCAGGGCCCGGCTCTGCGCGTTGGTGCGGTACATGACGGCAAAATCGCCCGCGCTGAAGGCCTTGGAGCCGGTCATTCGTTCGATTTCGTCGCAGACGTAGGCCGCCTCTTCCACTTCATTGTAGGCTTCATAGACGGTCACCTGAAGGCCCGTTCCGTTCTCCGTGTGCAGGGCCTTGGGCGTGCGGCTGCGATTGTTGGAGATGACGGCGTTGGCCACGTCCAGAATCGTCTGGGTGCTGCGGTAATTCTGCTCCAACAGGATGACCCGGGCGTCGGGATAGGT
>CAYZLP010000645.1:0-3612 GCA_964478635.1 uncultured Caldilineaceae bacterium | reverse complement strand
CGGCCCTCATTCGCACGCTGGCCCAGGAATACAGCATTGAGCACATGCTCTGGCGGAGTCGAGAAGAGGAGGAGGAACTCCAACGCCAGCTACGCGCGTTGGAAGCGACAAACGGCCGCACGGCTCTGGTGGCGAATCTCCAGGCCTTTCCCCGCCGCCACTACATTGAGAATGCCTGGAACCGGGCCAAACCGACCGCCAATTACGATGTCTCTGATCGGTTGGCGGTCTACGGCGTCAATATTGATTTTGTGGCTGCTTCGGGGAAATCCGATACGGACCTGACGCGCACGCTGCTCCAGGAGTACAGCTTAAGCATGCTGCCGAGTCAGGACCCCTTCTCGATTACCTTCGTGCGCACGGTTCACGGACTGGGTCTGGACGATTTAGGCTGCATGCAGCGCTACCGCGCGGAATTCATCGCGCTCTCGCCCGAGGAACGACGCACCGCCTTGCTTGTACCGGCGCGAAACGAAGCCTGAGTGCTGTGTTAACCTGATTTTTGAATTTGTCATTCTGAATGGGTCTACCCGATATTTTCGGATCGACCGACTGGCTAGTGAAGAATCTCTGCTCCGGCAATGTCAAGATTCTTCTCCAGCGACGCCCCTATTCCACCGTCAAGATATCTTCATCCTGGGTGCTGCGCACCAGGAGCACCGATCCCATCCGTTCCATCAATTGGTGAATCTGCTCTGCGTATTCGTCATCATGCAGGTGTTCGGGAATGCGCAGGCCGAGGAGCGACAGATCGGTATCTGTGCTCCAGGCGGCCAGGATGTCGCCCGTGTTTTGGCCTTCGTGTTCGCGCACGATGACGATAGGTTGGGCCAGCACCCGGACTTCCTCCAGCACGCTCTGCATGTGGGCCATGGTCTGAACGCGGCCTTCCTCGCCGTCAATGATGCGTAGCAGGCGCACTTTGGACCCGCTCCAGGCCCGATGCTGGCTGACGATGTGGGCGATGAGCAACATCAAGTCGGCATTGCCGCCGCGGCCACCCCACCAGACGTCAATCTGCTTGCGTTTGCCGTAGCCCCGGGCCGGGTCGTAATGCATGAACAGCGTCGATTTGTTGAGGGTACGCAGCCCATTCATGATCCGTATGTGCTGCAGGCGACCTTCCGGCGTCCGGCTCCAGCCCATGAGGACCGCGTTTGGTTCCAGGCCGCCCACGCCGTGGGATTGGGCAACGGTCAGGGCGCCGTTGTAGAAATCGGGCGCAATGTCGACTTCGGCGAAGGCCATCATCTCGCGCTTTTGAATGTAGCTGCGGATCTGTTTGCGCGCCACATTGCGCAGATTGCTGCCAGCCATTTGCTCCACATTGCCGATGAGCAGCTGCACGAAGGTCACAATGCCTTTGCCGCGGCTCATCCAATCGGCCAGTTCGACGAGCTGTTCCCGGTTGTGGGGCTGGCCGGTGAAGACCAGGATATTGGGGCGCCAGTTTTTGCGATGCCAGCCCTTGCTTTCCAGGTTCAGCAGGGCATAGCGGGCCACGGTGAACCAGATGCCGCTGCGCACATCCCCCCACGTGCGGGTGAGCGACCGGCGTTCGAGCAGGAAGAAGATGCCGTAGCTGATGATGATCGCCACGATCGTGGCCAGGGGGTTGATCAGGAACATGGCCGCATAACAGCCCAACGCACCCAACATCGAGACGCTCCAGTGTACCTTGAAACGGGGGCGGTAGCTGGGATTGCCCACCCACTTCTCGATGCCGGCGGCCAGATTGGTCATGCCATAGGTGTTGAGAAAGAACATGCTGATCACGGGCGCGACGAAGTTCAGATCGCCCATCCAGACGACCGTCAGCGCGATGATTGTGGTGACGATGACGGCCATGCGCGGTTCCGTCTTGCTGCCGAGCTGGCTGCCCAAGGCCCGGGGGAGAACCCGGTCCAGCGCCAGGGCCTGCAGTACGCGCGGCGCGGCCATGACGCTCCCCAGGGCTGATGAGAGCGTCGCCGCCCAGACGCCGATCAGAATCGCCACGGGCCAGAGGGCGATCTCCTGCATGATGAGGTTGTTGCCGATTAACTCGGCCGGCGTGGCGTGGAGCGCCAACCAGATGACGGTGGCGATGTAGATGATTCCGGTGACGACGATGGAAAGTATCGTGCCCCGGGGGATGCTGCGCCCCGGATCCTTCAGATCGCCCGACATGCTGGCGCCGACGGTGATGCCGGTGACGGCCGGGAAGAAAACGGCGAAGACCGTCCAGAAGCTTTCTGTTGGTTCATAGGATGGCGTCCAGGTCGGGCTGATGAACGCCCCCCAGCCGCCCAGAAAGAAGGAAATCAGGGCGACGCCCAGGGCCGCCAAGACGAGAAACTGAATACGCAGTGCGAAGTCTGCGCCGACATAGGCGATGAGTCCGAAAAGCAGCACCACGGCGGTAGAAATCAGGCGATCATCAAATGCCTGAAAGTAAGCAATCGACTGCAGCGCTTCCGTAAAACCGATAACGTAGAAGGCAACGGAGATCGCCTGGGAGAGAAAGAGCGGAATGCCGATGGCGCCGCCGATTTCGAGACCGAGCGAACGGGAGATCATGTAATAGTTGCCGCCGGTGCGCACCGTCATGCTGGTCGAGATGGCGGAGAGGGAGAGCCCGGTCAGAAAGGTGATCACATTGGAGATGAGAACGATGAAGAGCGCCCCCATGAGGCCCGCCTGGCCTACAACCCACCCGGTCCGCAGAAAGAGAATGAGCCCCAGAATGGTCAGAACGTTGGGCGTGAAGACACCCGCAAAGGTGCCGAAACGTCCTTTGGTGTTTTGCCCGCTGAGCGGTGATGCAGGGGTGTGTACTGCCATAGTCGATGGGTAGCCTTTCTAGACGGCGCGCACGGTCCCGGCTGTGGGATTGTCTTGCCCCGGCTTATTGACCGCGCAAATAGCGCTCTGTATTCTCGATGTGCTCGGCGTAGGTGGTTGCGAAGACATGTGCGCCCGTTCCGTCCGGCACGGCCACGAAGTAGAGGTACTCATGCGCTTCGGGTTCGATCACGGCCCGGATGCTGGCCAAACCGGGGTTGGCGATGGGTCCGGGCGGGAGACCGGCGTACAGATAGGTGTTGTAGGGACTGTCGACTGCGCTATATTCTTCCAGAAAGACGGGCGTCTTCCACCACTGACCGCTCTCCGGTTGGTAGCCCAATGCGTATTGGACCGTGGGGTCCGCATCCAGCTTCATGCCCTGAGCGAGTCGGTTGAGATAGACGCCGGCAATTGCGGGCCGCTCGGCCGGAATGACGGCTTCGCGTTCCACGATGCTGGCCAGCGTGAGCACGGTATGCAGCGACAGGTCGGTGCGACCCTCAGCCACGGCCGCCTCGTAGATGGGCAGGGCCTTGGCGGCAAAGGTATCCAACTGGCGGGCCAGGATTGCCTGACCGCTCTCGCCGCCGGCCGGGATCAGATAGGTGTCGGGAAAGAGATAGCCTTCCAGCCCGGCCCCGGCCGGCCGCTGTTGGAGGAACGGGTAGCGCTCCGCCTCCAGCCCGGTCAAATCACCGCGCCTCGCTTGCCCGAGGTACGTATCATCCGTAAGCGCGCCGGCGGCGGCAAATTGCTCGGCCATCTGCTCTAGGCGCCACCCTTCGG
>CAYZLP010000644.1:0-3613 GCA_964478635.1 uncultured Caldilineaceae bacterium | reverse complement strand
CGTAGCTGCGTCTCCAGGCGCTCGATGCGCGCCCGCACGCGGCGCTCGCATGCCGGCGTGATGTGAGGAATGACCAGGGCCTGAGCAAAGCGGCGTTGGGCACGGTTGGCATTCCCCTGAGCCAGCGCCGCTTCGCCTTCCGCCACCAGCGCATCGGCCCGGGCATCCGCCGTCCGGCCCTGGCTGATGCGGGCTTCTTCGAGGAGGAAATCGAGGGGGACGCTATGGAGAGAGCGTGTCAGCCCCGCAGCCTGGGCTTCGCCGATGGCGCGCACCAGCGCATCCCAGTCTTCCCGGGCAGAGAGTTCATCAATCCGAAACAGGATGGGCGGTGGCGTCCGGCTCATAGCAGCCAATCGTCGTCATCTTCTTCCTTGGCGGTCAGCATGTAGCCGTCCACCATGCGGGCCAGCATCTCGGGGTTGTTGTGGGCATTGATGTCCAGGACGAGCTGGATGAAGTTCTCATGCTTTTCCAGAATGGTGAGTGCATCGCGCCGCTCGATATACTCGCGGATGTGGCTCTCCTCAAAGCCGGCCAGATCGGTGGCGGCAATGGAGTCGGCCAGGTTCGGGCTGAAGCCCGGCGCCGTGCGGCTGGTTACGATGACAATCAGATTGGGCAGGCGACCATCGTGGACCCGCTGGAGCAGTTCCTCCTCTACCCAGCGACGGGCTTCGGGCTGGGCTTGCTCGAAGCTGTCGAGCAGGAAGACGGCCCGCTGGCTTTCGGTCTGTTGCTTGAGGCAGGCGAAGAAGGCGTCATTGATCCGGGCGTCGATCATGGCTTCCATCTGCTCGTTGTCGACCTGGACTACGTCGTAGCGATCCACCACAGGACCCACGATCTGACCGCTGCGGTCATCGACCATGATGGAGGCATTCTGGAGCGTGGAGTCGCTAACGCTGACTGCAACCTGGTCGATGTTGACCTGGATGCGGCCGCCGGTCAGGTCGTTGATGACCTGCGTGAGCAGGTTGTAGTGGGTTGCCCCCAGTTCATCCCGCGCCTTGCGCACGATCTCCAGCGTGTCCCGGCCGACGCCGTCCCGGAAATTGAACTTGGCCGCCGGTATGGCCTGGCTGCTGCAATCGTGATACATGCGCTGGATGAGCCAGGTCTTGCCCATACCCTCGCCCGCAGTGACCAGCATGATGCGCTTGGGCACTTCGCCGGCCACCATCTTGAGGAAGCCGCGATGCTGACGCTCTCGATTGACAAACCAGGCAACGTACTTGTTGGTTGAATCCATAATGTGATGCGAATTCTTCGCCCCGCCCTATTCCTCATCCCGGCGAGGACCGCCAATATTGATGTTGAAGGATGAAGAATCGATGGTCGAATTATCGATATCCAGGACGACCGTCCCCGTGTTCTGGGTCGCTTTGTGCCCCACTTCCGGCGCGGGTGCAGAGGCGGACGGTGCGTCCGCGTCACCTGCCAGGGGCGCAAAAAGTTGGCCGTCGGCGCTGCGCAGGTGCAAGACGGGCGTTGCCCACTCCAGGACATTGCCCGCGTTGTAGGCCGCTTTGCGCGCCTCGGCCAGCGCGGCCTCCACTGGATAGCGGTCGGACAGCGCGGCATAGAACTGTCCGGACAGCGCCAGCGCAGCATCATCGGAGATGGGATGCGCCATGGCCAGCACGGCCGGCACCCGCCGGCGCATGAGGGCCTGGGCCACGCCACCGAAGGCATCTTCTAAATCGTTGCGCCCGCCTTCACAGGCATTGAGCACGACCAGCCGCAGCGCACGATGGTCGCTGAGCAGATTGCTCAACTGGCGTTCGGTCACGGTTCGCGTCGTGCCGTCCTCTTGCTCGAAGGCCAGGGACCCCTCGCCCCGCGCTTCCACAAAATCACCGTGACCGATGAAGTGCAGCACATGCACCGGCCCCTGGCGCAATCGATTCTGCAGCGCGGCCAGGGTCGGCGGTGTCAGCACGTCGACCGCCAGCCCCCCGGCGGCGCGCAGGGGCGCGATCGCCGCCTCCAACATGGTCAACTCCCGCGCCACGGCCAACGCCGGCAGGTCCCGGGGTGATGCCGCAACGACCAGGAGTTGCAGGGGCGGCGGCACGGCTAGGGGTGCGACCGCGCCCGGCGCTTCCAGGTTGCGCACGATGGCCGACGCGCTGGAGAGGGCCAGGAAGCGCTCGATCAGCGGATCGTAGAGCGTCTCCCAGGGCCAACGGGCCACCTCGGGAACATCGGTGAGGCGCAGACGCAGGCGGAGGCCCTTGGCAATGCTGTCGCTGCGCGCCTGGCTCGCCCGCCAAAGGTCCAACACGCCCCCGGTGAAGATCGCCTCGAAGAGCGCCCGGCCCAATTCCTCCACGGCCGGCTCCAGATCGACCGCGCCAGCCGCCATGGCGTCGAACAGCTCCAAATATGCGGCATCGAAAGCGGCCGGCGCGAACCGGCTGTCGGCCTGTCCGTCAGGCGATTCGACCACCAATGCGCGGTAGCCCGCTTCCTCCCGCTGAATGCGCAGGACAAAGTCGACATATTCGATACTTGGCGTCTGGGTGCTCATGGATCATCCTTACCTGTCCGTAAATTTCGCGTTGCGTTATTGTAGATGGCGAAGCGAATGTTGTAAACCGGCGAAATTTACGACCGCCAATTCACGATTTTCCGCCAATAGACCGCGGATTGGGCGGATGCGGCGGATTGGCGCGGATTTTGTCCAGATAATTTTGTTCGCATTTTGGCAGAACCCGACAGGATCAATTGGTGGTAAAATAGAGGCATGATACGGACAGTGCTTATCGCCTATTTGGTACTTGCTGCGCTGGTCTTTGCGCTGGTGGCGGGCGGGGTGCATGTGGTCACGAACTTCGTCCGGGAAAACACCCTCACGCTGGGCGAGACGGAGACGCTCCGCCGCGTGATTACCGCGGAGGACGTGGAGCAGCTGAATATAGCGATCGAGATCGGCGTCGGTGAACTGGCTGTGACCGCGACCGACGGCCCGGACGCGTTCAGCGCAGTGCTGACCGACAATGTCGTCGAGCTCTCGCCCACCATTGAGTATGGGGTAGAGGCGGGAACGGGCGTGATCGCGGTCCGGCCGGACGGGCCCATGGGCCTACCCTCAGTCGAAGGCTTTGAGGATGCGCTCTTCGATTGGGACATTGAGCTGGGCCAATCGCCGCCCACCAGCCTATCGGTGGAAATGGGACTCGGACGGGCGGTCATCAACCTTGCCGGCGCGCCAATCACAGATTTCGTCATGGACTTGGGCGTGGGTGATGCCCTGATCGACCTGCGAGGCGCCCGCACCCGGCCCCTGACGGCTGAAATCAACGGCGGCACGGGCAGAATTGTTGTGCTCCTGCCCGTCGATACGGCCATCTATGCGGAGACTGCGGTGGCCATCGGCGGCGTTGAGGCTACCGGCCTGCTGCCCGCGTCCGATGGAGAGGGCGAGTGGGTCAACGAGGCTTTTGGCCAGGAAGAGGCGATGATCAGGCTGGAAGCGGACATGGGGATGGGCGATATTGAGCTAATCGCCACGGACGATCCCGATGTCGGCCTGGAGTTGTTGGAGTAGGGTTAGCCGGGCTGGGGCCAGGGCCGAGCTGGGGCTCGGTGTTCCCGGGGCCGGGCTGGG
>CAYZLP010000643.1:0-3617 GCA_964478635.1 uncultured Caldilineaceae bacterium | reverse complement strand
GGACGACGCCGGCCGGCGTCGAACGCGTCTCCACCGTCTATGCCAATGGTCAGGTCGACATGACCCTGACGACCGTCCAGGATGTGACGACCTATGAGCGCAATCAGATTCCCTCGGACGCGCGCGACCAGCGTTCGGTGCTGATGCTGCTGCGGACGTTGCCTCTGGATCGGGGATATGCCGTACGGCTCAATAGCTTTCTGCCCGTCGCCAATCTCCTGGACCGGGTGACGATCAATGTGACCAAGCAGGAGGAAGTTACCGTGCCCGCCGGGACTTTCGATACCTGGGTCGTCGAACTTGACACCGGCAACAGCGAGACCCGGGCCTGGATTGGCGTCGAAGCGCCCTATCCGCTCGTAAAATTTACCGAAAGCCGCAACGGCGGGCTCTTTGAGTTGGAGTCGTTTGCGGAGTGAGGTTAAAGCTGAGTAGTCAGGTAGGCTGATTATGGTCATTCTGTTCGTGCAACGGCCGCCCTGCGGCCGTTGCACGAACAGAATGACATGTGCAAAATTCAGGTTAATAGAGCACCAAGGTGCGGATGAAAATGGGGGGCGCCCTCGTGAGCCCGTCCAATTCTTCCCCTTGACCTCATTTTTTCTTCTTCTTCGCCTTTTTCTCTTCGATCAACTGTAGGGCCATCTCTAGCGTGACCGAGGCGGGGTCTACATCCTTGGGCAACGTGGCATTGGTGCGCTTGTACTTGACATAGGGGCCGTAGCGGCCGTCGAGCACCTGGATCGGGCCGCCGTCGGGATGTTCGCCCAACTCCTTGAGCACGCTCTTGGTGCTGCCCTTCTTCTTCTGGGCCAGGAGCTCCAACGCCCGGTCCAGTTCGATTTCCAGGACGTTGTCCGGCGCTTTCACACTGGCAAAGACGCCGTCATGCGAGACATAGGGGCCGAACCGGCCCACGGCAGCCTTGACCACTTTCCCTGTCTCGGGATGTTGGCCCACCGTGCGCGGCAGTTCAAGGAGGCGCAAGGCAAGATCCAGGTCGACGTCTTCCGGTTCCATGCCCTTGAGCAGGCTGGTGCGCTTGGGTTTCTTGCCGTTCTCTCCTTCATCGCCCAACTGGACATACGGACCGTAGGGGCCGATCTTCAGATAGACGGGCTTCTCGGTGGCGGGGTCGGCGCCCAGCGCCTCCGGCCCATCCGTCTTCTGAGACAAGAGCTGCTCCACCAGGTCGGCGGAAAGGTCCGCCGGCGGCAGGTCGGACGGCAGGCTGGCCGTCACGCGCTCGCCTTCTTGTTCCCGGGCGACGAAGGGACCGAACTGGCCGATCCGGATCTCGGTCTCCCCCAGATCGCTAAAGGCAACGCTGCTGGCGACCCGCGGATCGATGTTTGCCTCCTTGGTGCGGACCTGGTTCTCCAACCCCATCTCGCCCAGGAAGAAATTGCGCAGATAGGTCAGGTAGTCCAGATCGCCATCGGCGATCTCGTCCAGCTGTTGCTCCATCTCTGCGGTGAACTGTACATCCACCAACTCATCGAAGTGATTTTCCATGAGTTCGGTAACGGCGAAGGCGGTGAAGGTGGGCACAAGTTCCTTGCGCTGCTTGAAGGCGTAGCCCCGCTGCATGATGGTGTCGATGATGGTGGCGTAGGTGCTGGGACGGCCGATGCCTTCGGCCTCCAGCGCCTTGACCAGCGACGCTTCGGTGTAGCGGGCGGGCGGTTTGGTTTCATGGCCCACAGCCTCCAATTCCCGGCAGTCGACTTCTTCATCGATGCTCAGCGGGGGCAGGGAGGTGTCCTGATCCTCCAGGGCAGCTTCGGGATCGTCCGACCCTTCCACGTAGGCCCGGAAAAAGCCGGGGAAGAGAATGGTGCGCCCGCTGGCTTTGAAGACCGCGTCCTCTACTTCGATGGTCGCCGTGGTGAAGCGCAGCCGCGCATTGGCCATCTGCGTGGCCACCGTGCGCTTCCAGATCAGGTCATAGAGGCGCCGTTCCTGACCGGAAATCGGCAGGCGATCGGCCGGCAGCATCTGGTCGCCCGCCGGGCGGATGGCCTCGTGGGCTTCCTGGGCCGCCTTGCTCTTGGTCTTATAGCGTCGAGGCTTGTCGTAGAGGAAGTCCGCGCCGTAGAGTTCGGTCACCCGGCGACGCGCGGCGTTGATGGCCTGGTCGCTCAAATTGACCGAGTCCGTGCGCATGTAGGTGATGTAGCCGTTCTCATAGAGCGACTGCGCGACGCGCATGGTCTCCTTGGCGCTCATGCCCAGCTTGCGGTTGGCCTCCTGCTGCAGCGTGCTGGTGGTGAAGGGCGGCGCGGGCGAGCGTTCGCTGATCCGTTCGTCGAGGCCGGCAACCCGCCAGAGACCGTCCAGCAAGCGCGCGCGCAGGGCGTTCGTCTCTTCCTCGTTGAGCAGGAGCACCTCTTTGCCCTCGGCGATCTTGCCCGTATTCTCGTCAAAATCGCGCCCGGAGGCCACGCGCACGCCGCCAACCGAGACGAGCTCGGCCTCAAAGCGATGTTCGGGTTTGTCGGGCCGCTTGTTCAGCAGCGCCTTCAGATCCCAGTAGGCGCCGGACTTAAACGCGCGCCGCTCCCGTTCCCGCTCGACCAGCAAGCGCACGGCCACGCTCTGGACGCGCCCCGCCGACAGCTTGGGGGCGATCTTTTTCCAGAGCAAGGGCGAGATCGTGTAGCCGACGAGACGATCTAGAATGCGGCGCGTCTCTTGCGCACGGACCAGATTCTCGTCTATTCCTCGGGTCTGCTGCAGGGCCTGTTCGATGGCTTCCCGGGTGATTTCGTGGAAGACCATGCGCTGGATCGGAACCTTGGGCTTGAGTATCTCGACGAGATGCCAGCCGATGCTTTCGCCTTCCCGATCCTCGTCGGTCGCCAAGATGAGTTCGTCGGCTTCCTTGAGCTGCTTGCGCAATTGCGTGACGACTTTTTTCTTGCCGCTGGGAATGACGTAAAGCGGGTCGAAATCGTGCTCCACGTCAACGCCCAATCGGGCCCAGGCTTCCCCCTTGTACTGCGCGGGAATTTCGCTGGCCGACGCGGGCAAGTCGCGTACGTGGCCCATGCTGGCTTCTACTTGATAGCCGTTGGGCAGATATTTACGGATCGTTTTCGCCTTGGTCGGCGATTCGACAATGACAAGTTTGGACATAAGCTCTTTCGGTCTACAATCTGTCGGGCGCGACCGCGAAACAGACTGGGGTCAATAACAAAGTCAATAATAAAAAAGTAGCGACAGATTCTGTCGCACGCTGTCGCACAAATTTACCGGTCGCCAAGTCTGGCAAGTGTAGCACATGGGCTTTGCCCGACCAAAACGGCACGCCGGACGCGAAATCGGGTTACGCACTCGGCTTCCTAATCATTCGCCATCAACTGGGCAACGGCTTCCTGGATGCGCCGGCTGCGGGTGGCTTTCTCCTCGGCCGCCTCTATCCACTGGATGATGTTGCGCTGCTCGGTGGGGGGCAGGTTCTCGAAGCGGATGCGGGCTGCAGGCTTTAAGATCATGGCCGTTACCAGGTCGGCCGGTACGGAAGTCTCTTCCTGCAGATCCCGGGCCGCCTCATAACGAATGGCAATCGTATTGGCCCAGCGCTCGGAGAGACCGTGGATTTCCTGCAGGTGACG
>CAYZLP010000642.1:0-3620 GCA_964478635.1 uncultured Caldilineaceae bacterium | reverse complement strand
CAACTGCCGGGCCTCATCGTCATGAGCCTGTCGGATCTGGTTGATCCGCTGCCCGATCTGGATCCGAAGCATGAATTGGTCGTGGCGCTTTTCAACGCCAATGATGAAGAGTTGCGCTTCACCGAACCGGCTTTGACCGGCGTCGAGTTGGAGCTGCATCCGGTCCAGGACGGTTCCGCCAATCCGTCCATTCGGGCGGCCGTAGCCAGTCAGGAGTTGGCCTTCGACCCGGCCACCGGCACGTTCACTCTGCCGCCGCGCATGACGGCCGTCTTCGTACTGCCCCAGGCGCCCACGGCCATCGACGATACGCCGCCCGACTATGTGCCGGCTGACGTCGTGCCGCAGATTTATCTGCCTGTCATCGTGAAGTAGGCTCTGAGAGAAGCGTAGAACCCTATGAACAAGCGTGCCGGAGATACAAACAATCTCCGGCACGCTTGTTTAAGTTCTTGGCGGAGGGGTCGTTGATATGGGCTTTCGCCTGGAGAATTCCACGGACCAAGTTTCTGATCGCCTGTGCCGCGGGAACAGCCTCCCTGCGCAAAAACACGGTTGGCCGTAGCCGGAGTCTGGCTCAGACGCAACTCGGCAATCGTATGCGGAAGGTGCTCCCGATCCCAAGCGTACTCTCGACCTCGATGGCGCCGCCGTGCAGTTCAACCGCCTGCTTGACAATGGAGAGCCCCAATCCCGAGCCTCTGACCCGCGAGGCGTTTTCCGCTCGTTGAAAGGGTTCGAAGATTCTGTCAATGGCATCCGGCGGAATGCCGATTCCCTCGTCCGTAATGGCAATACAGCCTTCGTCGGCCGCACTGGTAACGCTGATCGTGACCTTGCTGTTGTTGGCTGAGTATTTCACGGCATTGGAGATCAGGTTGGTCGTCAACTGTCGCACCAGCTTGGGATCGGCCGAGAGTTCAACCGCGCCCTCAGTGGAAAGCGTCAGCGTGTGGGTGTGCCCAAAGATGAGCCGGCATTCGTCGACGATGGCCGCAACATAATTGGACAGTTCCAGCGGCTCGGGCAGGCACTTCAGATGGCCGGCCTCCATTTCGGCAACCGTCAACATATCGTCCAACATCTGCAACAACAGGTTGACCGACCCCTCGACGCGATCGAGCAGCAGTTCCCGCCGATCTCCGGAAAGCAAATCGCCCGGTTGGCGTAACATGTCTGAACACATGAGGATGGTGGTCAGTGGGGTACGAAAGTCGTGGGAGAACATGGCCGCCAACTGGAGGTTTCGGTCTCGCTTCTCCCGTTCCATACTCAGTGCAGCGCGCAGTTCATCGACGCGGACCTTCCAGCGGGCATCCTGATCCGCTTTCCGTTTCAACCTGGTTTCAACGGCATTGATGAGCTCTGCGTGGGTAAATGGCTTGGTCAAGTAGTCGTCGGCGCCCATGGTCATGCCTTCGCGCATGGCACGCCGATCCGCGGCCGCGGTCAGGAAGATAAAGGGCGTCTGGTTGAGATGAGGATCGGCCCGGATCTCCAGCAGCACCTCATGGCCGCTCATGCGCGGCATGGCTACGTCGCAGATGATCAGGTGAGGGAGCTGATTCCTGGCCGCCTCCAACCCGAGGACGCCGTCAGCTGCTCCAATGACGTCGTGTCCCTCAAACTGGAGCCATTCCACGACTTCTTGACGAATTTGGTCTTCGTCTTCAACTACCAGTAGTCTGGGCATCCCGCTATCCTTGTGCGCGCCGCATGGGCAGTGTTATGGTGAAAACGGCGCCGCGGCCCGGTTGGCTCTTGACTGCGATAACCCCCTGGTGCAGCTCTACCGCTTGCCGGGCAATGTTCAACCCCAATCCCGTTCCGGACACGGAGCCCACGTTTTTTGCGCGATGGAAGGGCTCGAAGATATGCCGTTGATCCTCGGGTGAAATTCCAATTCCCTGATCCTCCACCGTCAGGACGAGTCCGGTCTCGTGCTGCTCCAGACGTACATCGACGGGCGTTTCATCCGGAGAATATTTTAGTGCATTGGAGACAAGATTGGTGATTGCTTGCCGCATCAGTTGCTTGTCGAAATAGGTTCCGGCGATGTCCGGATCGTAGCCATAGTCGATACGGCCTCGATATGCGGGTTGACTGTCGAACTCTCCGATAATTTCCAGACAGAGGGTCTGCAGATTGCCGGCAGTCGGATTGAAATTGACTTGTCCTGTCTGAATCCGTTCCAACTTGAGTACGTCGTCTACCACCGCTTCCATGTAGAGGACTTGCTGGCGGATTTTTTCCAGCCGTGCGTCGAGTTGCTCCGGGCTCATCCGGTCCCGATAGACACTCAGCGTTTCCGCGGTTGCCAGGATGGTCGCGAGGGGCGTACGAAACTCGTGAGAGGCCAGCGAGACAAACCGAGACTTCAACGTACCGAATTCTTTCTCTTTTTCCAGCGCGGAGCGTAGCGCCTCTTGTACCTTTTTTTGCGTCGTGATATCCAGACTGATGCCGACGACACGTACGAGATTGCCAGTCGCGTCGCGTACGCCTACGGCATTTACCTGTAAGTGTCGTTCGGTCCGATCCGGGCCGCCGACCGTAAATTCTACAGCGTATTCGCCGCCTTCATTCAGCATCTTCCTAAACTCGCGCTGCAAGCGAGGCATGTCATCCGGGTTCACAACTTCCAGGATCGCGCTGAGCGGATCGTGATAGGATTGGTGCTCTAATCCATATAGCTCTCGCATGCGGCTGTCTATGATCAACGTATTGTCGGCAAGGCTCAGATCCCAAATGCCGATTCCGGCCGCTTGCGTGGCCAGTTCGAGGCGTTGGGAAATGGTTTCAAGGCGGGTGTTGGCGTTTTCCAGGTCCAGCGTACGTTCGGCCACCCGCTGTTCCAGCGAGTTGTTCATCCGTTGCAGCGCGTCTTCCGTCGCCTTGCGTTCGGTGATGTCGATGCCGATGGACTGAAATTCGCTGACATTGCCGAATTTATCCCGAATGGGCGTGTCAACCCAGCGGAAGAAGCGTTCTTCGCCGTCCTCCAACAGAACCGAATGCTCATAGGTGACGGCCCTGGGCGCTTGGGTCAGCTTTTCATAGAAGCCGGCCGTCTCCTCACGTGTCGACTCGGGCAGAAATTCGATCCATTTTTGGCCGACGGATTCATCCTTCACGTTGAAGATAGTGCGGTACTGGTCGTTGCAGTAAAGAATCGTCGTGTCGGGCAGCCAGCGGCAAAGGGAGATATCCAGCGATTCGACCAGGGTCCGGTAGAGCGTCTCATTGCGCTGGATTTCTTCTTCCGCGGCATGCTGCTCGGTGATATCGATCAACGTGACGAAAAGGATGGGATCAGCGTTCCGCGTATCGTGAATGTATGCCAGATTTGCGACGGCGAAACGTAGCTCACCCCCCGGTCGCAGCAAGGTCAAGGGCACGCCCGTCATTGTCTCCCCATCCGCCAATGTCTCACATTGGAATGCGAAGTCTTGCGTGAAGAGCTCCTGCCACATGCATCCGTGCAAGGCTGCTTTGTTTGTACGCTGAAAAAGCTCGACCGCAGTGTCGTTACAGTCGAGCACGATGCCGTCGCCATCAAAGTGCAGAATGCCCGCCATATTCCGTTCGAACTCGATGGCGCGCAGCCGCTTGTCAAGCCG
>CAYZLP010000641.1:0-3621 GCA_964478635.1 uncultured Caldilineaceae bacterium | reverse complement strand
GGGCGACGTGACGCTTCCTTGATCGGGGCCTTCAAGGCCGGCAACGATCCGCAGAAGCGTGCTCTTGCCGCTCCCATTCACACCGATCAAGCCGATGCGGTCCCCCTCGTTGATGAGCAGGTTGGCATCTTCAAAGAGCAAGCGCTCGCTGAATTGCTTGGTCAGTTGCTGAATGGTCAGGAGATTCATAGGCTCTTGGCGGAACGGGTAGAAGATAATCTACATCGATCGGTCCCACGACGCGGCACGTTATGAGTTTGCCGTATCCCACTGCTCGCGGACGAAGCGGAGTTGCAGCAACTGCTGGTGCGAGCGCCCGCCTTCATGCTCATTGTAGGGCCAGATCTCGATTGACTTTTGGCCGGCGTAGTGATTGTAGGCCGCAAAGACGGTGGAGGGAGGACAGATATCGTCCATGAGCGCTACCGAGAAGAGAGCCGGCGCCGCGGCGCGCGGTGCGAAGTTGACGCCATCGAAGTAGGAGAGCGTGTCAAAGACGACGTCAATTTTGGTTCGGTGCGTCTTGCAGAAACGTGCGATCTCGGCGTACGGCATGGTGTCAACCAGTTCGGTAGCTCGGCGATAGTGACAAAGGAAGGGAACGTCGGCCATACAGAGCCGGACGGCATTCTCCAGCAAGGCCGGGGCCAGGCCGGCGACGGCCAGGGCAATGCCGCCGCCCTGGCTGCCCCCTGCAACCGCAATGCGTCGCGTATCGACCAAGGGATGGCTCCGGGCCGCTTCTACCGCCCGGACGGCGTCCGTGAAGACGCGGCGGTAATAGTAGGTTTCCTTGTCCAGGACGCCCCGGGTCATGAAACCCGGAAAGTGAGGATTGGTGGCCAGGGGCTCCGGATCCGGCGTATCGCCCTGAGACCAGGCACTGCCCTGTCCCCGCGTATCCATGACCAGCGTCGCGTAACCGGCGCTGGGCCAAAGGAGCCAATCGACGGGAAAGTTGCGGCCGCCGCCGTAGCCGATATATTGAACAATGCACGGCAAAGGTTCCTCCTGTCCGGCCGGCATGAGGAACCAGCCCTTGATGCGCTGGCCGTCAAAGCCGCTGAAGGTGAGGTCATACGTGTCGACGGTGCGCATGCCGAAATCCACCGGAACGAATTCGGCCTCTAGCCCATAACGCCGGCTCTGGGCCAGCGTGCGCTGCCAGAACGCGTCAAAGTCGGCCGGTTCGGTCCGGGAGGGCAGATAGCTTTCCAACTCGGAAAGAGAAAGGTCGTAGAGGGCCATTGGGTCGTTTCATCCGTTCGTGAAGGAATTAGTTATACAGAGCGCCACAGAGGAGCCACAAAGGAAACACCGAGGAGACCAGAGGAGACACAGAGGGTGGCCGAGGTTTCCTGCGGGGAAACCGAGCAGCCTCTGCGGCTCTCAAGGGTATTGCCTCTGCGTTCCTCCGTGTAACGCTTTGTTGTCTGGCTCAGGCCAGCAACGCTGGCCCATAGCCCAGGAGTAGCGGCTCGCCCCAGACGGCCCAGTTCCAGCGGTTGTCGCCCAGGCCGTCGGTCATGAACTGTACAATCATCTCCTGGCCGCTGAGGCCGGGCAGGTCGATGAGATAGCGCTCCCAGTCATGACTCTGCTTGGTGGCGCTCCAGATCCGCATGCCGTTGACGTAAATGCGGAATGCGCAAAGGTTGTCACCTTCCATGAGGGCGCCATCGCGGATGCCGATGGCAAAACGCAGGCGCAAACCGGTCACTTCCGGAGGAATGCGCACGTTGTACTCGCAGACCGCGGCCCCCAAGGTCGGCGGATGCTCCCAGATCGCCTGTTGCTGGACCATGCCGCAGGTTGCCGTGGCCACCTTGATCTCCATCATGTCGGGCTTCCGGGTGGCGGCCTTGCGCGCGCCGGGGAAGGCCTCGATAAAGTCGAACTGCCAAAGCAGGGCCTGGTCGTCTGCCGCCGGTTCGAGCTCATCCTCAAGCAGACTCTGCCAGAGCTCCTCCTGCCACTTCAGGTAGCTGATGTACTGGGAGAGCTGATTGAGAGACTGCTCGTTCAGATCGGAAATGCGGCGCACAATGGCGTCGATGGTCTCTTTGCGTGCGTCAAAACTCGCCATAGTTTTCAATCCACTGTCGCCCGTTTTGCATGCCCATGAGCGTTTCCCAGCGCTCGGCCGCGACCGGGTTGCTGAGCAGAACCAGGGCCACGTAGCTAGGTTCGAAGGGCTTGCGCCGCAGTGCCATGCTGGCCTCCTCGGGCGTGAGCGAGCCCTTTTTCTGATTGCAGCGCTTGCAGGCTGTCGCCAGGTTGTGCCAGTCGTGGGCGCCGCCCCGACTACGCGGCACGACATGATCGACCGTCAGCTGGTTGCGGCCCGGCATGGCGCCGCAGTACTGGCAGGTGTAGGCGTCGCGCAACATGATCGCGGCCCGGGTTGCGGGTACGCGTCGATGGGGTAACCGCACGTAGTGTACAAGTCGAATAACCAACGGAACGGGAATGGCCTGGCTGTGGCTGCGCAACATCTGTTGTGTGGCCTCCAGCAACTCCGCCTTTTCGCGCAGCAGCAGGACGACTGCCCGCCGCACCGATACGAGACTCAAAGGCTCATAACTGGCATTCAGCACCAGAACCTGCTTCGACATGGCTCAACTCTTTGTGAAAAGGTACACGAACACAGTCCTGCAGACACCGGCATTTTATCAGGTACCGATGGCGAGTACAAACGGCGAACCAGGGAAGTGGAGAGGCGTGGGCGATGGGCGATTTTTGATTGTCAATGGTCGATTGTCAATGGTCGATTCAAGTTCGCGTCGTGATGGCAGCTTAGTGCACTGTTAACCAGGATTGTGTACTTGTCATTCTGAGCGGGTCGATCCGAAAAACTTGAACTCGGCGACTGTCCAGCGAAGAATCTCTATTTTGGTCCAGTCGAGATTCTTCGCTAGACAATCGCCCAATTCGGAAATTTCAGACCAATCCGTTCAGAATGACAAAAATCACTCTAACAGAACACTTATAGAGACGTCACTTGAACTTCGTACATTCCCGCCGGTTTTCGCACTGGAGGAATGTACGAAGTTCAAATAATGTGACAATTAGTACCCGGCCGGGAGGTACTGGGCGACCGAGGTGGCGCGGACGATGATGCCCCACAGGAAGAGGCAGGTCACGGCCATGGCCATGGTCGTGACATTCTCATCATCCAGGCCGCCGAAATAGGCCTGGGCAGCAGGCAGGGTAATGATGGCCACGATGCCATAGAGAATGTGGATAAAGGGTCGGGGCAGCGCCGCCCCCAGGCCTTGAAAATAGAGAATCGCGCCGACCAGCACCTGGGCGACGAGGATGAGTTCCCCGATCATGGCGGCGCCATACCAACTGCCGCTCAGCGGCTGCGAACGCACGCGTTGGATGAGCGCCCAGATCCCCAAAGCGGCGATGAAAAGGGCGGCAGTATTGGCGAGTCCGGCATGGATGGTGATAAGTTGCGCCATGTTGCATCCAACTCATTTTGGAGCGAAGGAAGATTCGCAATCTATTGGGTTGCGGGATGTACCGTGAGATATTGCTGCAGAACGGCGCCGGCAGGGCCGAGAATGTCGTAGCTCTCCCAGCCGCTGCTGGCCGCCATGGCATAGATGGCGCCCC
>CAYZLP010000640.1:0-3635 GCA_964478635.1 uncultured Caldilineaceae bacterium | reverse complement strand
CGGAACGGCGCACCATCTCGGCTGCCATGAGGATAGAGGCGACGCCGGCCTTCATGTTGATCGCACCTAGCCCGTAGAGCTTGCCGTCTTCGATCTCTGCTCCAAACGGGTCGTGGGTCCATTCCTCTTCCCGGAAGGGACGCCCCTGCCAGTCACTCGTATCGGTATGGCCGCAGAGCATGAGGCTCGGTCCCGTGCCGTCGCCGGGCAGTCGGCCGATGGCTTGGTGGGTCACACCCGTGGGATGGCCGGTCAGATGCGGCAGGGGCACCTCCTGAAGCTCCACCTCAAACCCGCGAGCCTCCATCCACTCCGCAATCCATCGCCCCACGGCCGATTCATGCCAGAGAAACGAAGGGATGCGAATGAGTTGCTGGGCCAGCTCGACCGGTTCTCGTTCTTCAATTCTCAATCTTCAGTCTTCCTTTGCCGCCCAAACGTCGAAACCAACCTGCGCGCCGCCCCAGAGTTCCTTCACGCCGATGGTATTGCGGGTCGGAAAGGGCTCAGTGAAAAATTCGCGACAGATGCGATCCATGTCGGCAAAGCGCTCCACGTCCGTCAGCGACACGTTGATGCGCACGACATGAGCCATGGAATAGCCGGCAGCCTCCAGCACGTGTTGGATGTTGGTGAGCGCCTGGCGCGCTTCCGCTTCCAGCCCCCCCGGCACGACGCCCGAGCCATCGGGATGGGTGCCCAGATAGCCCGATGTGATCACCCAATTGCCAATGCGGAGGGCCTGGCTGTAGGCGCTGGTTGGAATCGGTGCTTTGTCCGACAGAATGACGTCCATGAGTTACTCCGCTGATGCGTCTCTTTTGGCTTCGCGCAGATAGTTGTAGACCGTAGCCCGGCTGAGACCGAGTTGGTCGGCGATGATGGGCACGGCCTTCTTGACCTGAAAAATGCCTTTGTCGGCCAGCCGGGCGATGAGATCGACCTTCTCCTCGCGACCCATGAGGGGATGGGCCTGACCCATCTCGAAGAGGGTGTCCTCGATCAGCGTGTGAATGGTCTCCTCAATGTCATCTGAGAAGGTCTCCACGATCTCATCGTCGGCCTTCGTGGCCAGGAAGCGGGTCAGTTGTTCCCGCATGGTGAGAAAAGCGGTAATGTCGAAGTTGACGCAGAAGGCGCCGTACGCGTGGCCCGATTCGTCCCGCAGAAAAACGGTGCTGGACTTCATGCGGCGTCCGCCCGGCAGGCTGGTGAGATAGTTGAAGAGATCCTCGTCGGTTTCGCCGTTGCTGGCTTTGGCCAAGAGCAGATCGGTCGCTGCTCCGCCGACGCTGCGCCCGGTAATGTTGCCCTCCATGCAGATGATGGAGCGCTCGTAGTCGGCAAAATCATGGATCAAGACTTCACAGTAGGGTTCGAGCAGATTATGCAAGGCCGCGGCCACCTGCTCCAGGACAGCCAGCGTTGCGCGCCGCTCCGGGGTGCGCGTCATGGGCGTACCCTTCTGGATATCGACTTCATCACTTACGTCTATATCGGCCATGATGATCGGCGGTTTCCGGGGTGCACGATGCGACATCGTTCTCATGACGTAAGTCGACGCCGCCAAACAGCGTTCACGTGGTTGCCAAAGGGGCGGTATGGTTGACAATCTATGGCCAGGATGATACAACGTCTTTGACACTTTGTCAATCAATTAGACAATACGCGCAATGGTGACGCGTCGGAGCGCAAGCGGAGGTGAAGGAAAAGACATGACGTCGGGAAACGAGCGACTGCTGGCTTTCTTGCAGGATCTGATTCGTCTGCCTAGCCTGAGCGGGCAGGAAGGTGATGTCGCGCGCCGGGTCGCAGCAGAACTCAGCGCGCTGGGCTATGACGAGGTGCTTGTCGACGAAAACGGCAGCGTCATCGGCCTCATCAACGGCGCACATCCCGGTCCGACACTATTGTTAGATGCCCACATCGATACCGTCGGCATCGCAGGCGGCGTTCCTTGGCAGCATGACCCCTTCGCGGCCGTCGTGGTGGGGGACGCGGTGGTGGGTCGGGGCGCCGCCGACATGAAGGGCGCGCTGGCAGCCATGATCCACGGGGCCGCAGGCGTGGATCGGGCGGCCCTGCGCGGACGTGTGGCGGTCAGCGCCACTACGTTGGAGGAGGTCTTCGAAGGCGTGACCTTGGGGGACGTGATGCAGCGCGTGCAGCCTGACTTTGTCGTTGTCGGTGAAGCGACCGGTCTCAACGTCAACCGGGGCGGCCGCGGTCGGGCCGAACTGCACTTGACTACGAAGGGCAAGCCGGCCCACTCGTCCTCGCCCCACCTGGGCCGCAACGCAGTGGCGGACATGGTGCGGGTCATTCAGGCGATTGACGGGCTAGCTCTGCCTCAAGACCCGTTCATGGGTCCGGCCATTCTCGCACTCACCGACATCATCTCCGACCCTTATCCCGGCTATTCGGTCATTCCCGCGGCGTGCACGACGACATACGACCGCCGCTTGTTGCCGGGTGAGGGGGAGACGGAAGTTCTCGATGCCATCTTGGGGCTGCCAGGCCTGGAGGATATTCAGCTCGACGTCGCGATCGCCCAGGGTGAACACACGGCGTACACCGGCAAGACGATCCGCCATGCAAAGTTCTATCCGGCTTGGGTCATACCGGAGCATCACTTTCTGGTAGAGGGCGCAGTCCGGGGCCTTGTGCATGCCGGCCAGGCGCCCCAAATGGGCGCCTATCGCTTTTGCACCAATGCTGCGCATAGCGCAGGTCGGGCCGGTGTGCCCACCATCGGCTACGGGCCTGCGGAAGAAGGGGATGCCCACGTTGTCGACGAGCGTCTGCGCCTGGCCGAGCTTTTTGCCGCCGCCACCGGCTATCGGGCCATCATCGATGCCCTGTTGGAAAATCCGTAATCCACTCGCACAGAAGGGAAAAGACCATGACCACTGCAGCAGAATTGGCGGCCAGGATCGTCGCCGCGGGCGGCTCGCTTTACACCCAGAAGGGACCGGCCACCCTCCCGGAAATGACGGGACCGGAAGTGCAAGAATACCTCAAGGTAACCGATGTCGTACTGATTCCCGTGGGCGCGACGGAGGATCACGGTGCCCATCTGCCCCTGGGAACAGACAGCATGGAAGCCCGGGAAATCTGCCGGCGCACGGCGGTGCGTCTGGCCGAAGCGGACTGCCCTGTGGTCATCGGGCCGGTGATTCCGTTCGGGACTTCCAGCTTCCACATGGGTTTCCCGGGTACCGTATCGATCAGTTCCAGCACGCTCGTCACGCTTTTGAAGGAGGTCTGTCTCAGCCTTTATGCGGGCGGATTTCGCAACTTCTGCCTCATCCACGGCCATGACGGCAACCTTTCCTCCATGATGGTCGCCGCCCAGGAGATTGTCGATGCGACGCCGGATGCGTCGGCTGTCGTGCTCAACTGGATGGTGGCGTTGAGCAAGGTCTACCATACGATTCAAAAGTCCAAAAAGGGGGAAAGCCACGGGGGCGAAGGCGAGACCGCCCGCCTGCTGGTCACCCATCCCGAATTGGTCCATCCGGAGCGGGGGACTGCCTTTTATCTAAAGCCGGAGGAATTGCGCAAGATCCAGAGCCCCGAGCATATGAAGACCGGCGGCGGCATCTATTACGGGGTGCGCAGCTACAAAGCGCTCA
>CAYZLP010000639.1:0-3641 GCA_964478635.1 uncultured Caldilineaceae bacterium | reverse complement strand
TTTTTACTTCAAGGTGAATTATCGCCCCGACATCGTTGCCTCCGATCCTGAACTCGCCCCTTTTGCCCATAAGATCGTGCCGCTGCCGCCCGGCTTCCTGGTGCGTACGCCTGCCGCCTTGGGCTGGCGCGGCGAGCGCGAGGCGCATAACTCCCTGGCGACTGACTTCGTGCGCCTGCGCCGCTGGCTGCGTCACAGTCGGGATGTACCGACCTTGGCGCAGGTGTTGCGCTTGCGGCGCATGCGGCCTGATTATGACGTCGTCTTCGTGACCTCGCTCTACCGCCGTCCCCATCATCGTCCTCTGAATGATCTCCGCTACGAGATTATCGAGGGATTACGCACTGCCAAAGATCTGAAGGTGGTCGCCGGCTTTGCCAGCCCCGATCCGCTGCCGGAGCCGTACGAACGGTTTCGCATCGACCGTCATTCTATGAAGAATTATTTGCAGTTGATCGCCCGCAGCAGGATTGCCCTCTACGTCCGGGGCGCCCATGATTGCCTCTCGGCCAAATTGGGCTATCACCTGGCACTGGGGCAGCCGATTGTCGGTCAGCCTCTTTATCCCAATCCTGACCTCTATCGCTGCGATCGCTTCGGCGAACAGTTCGCCTTTGAAACACCGGCCCAGATCCTCGAGGGTATCCTGGCCCTGCATGGCGATCCCGCCACTTGCGATGTCCTGAGGCGCAGCAATCTTCGCACCTTCGATGGATATTTCGCACCCCGGGCCGTTGCTGCGCAGATTCTGCGCCGCATCCAGGAACCGGATGTGGAATCGGCCCCGGCCGCCAGTGTCACTGCGCTCGAAGGCAGCTTCCTGCAATGATCACCGGAAGAAGCCCCAAAGATGCCTAAATTACTGCTCATGTATAGCGGCCTCGTGCCGTCGACGCCTCATGTCGCGCGCCTGAGCGCCATGTGCGATGACTGTGTCGTCGCTGTGGCGAAGTCGGAGGAGGAGGCCCTGGCGCACGCCCCTGACACGGACATCATTCTCGGCCACCGTTACCTTCGCCAGACCCTGCCCCATACGCATGTGCTCCAGTGGATCCAGAGCACGGCGGCAGGGGTCGATCATCTCCTCTCCCCCGAACTGCTGCGCATTCAGCCGCTGTTGACCCGCTGCCCGATCTTTGGCGAAGAGATCGCCTGGCATGCCTGGGCGCTGGCTCTGGCCCTGGTCCGACGCCTGCCGGCGGCGCATACGGCCCAGATCAGCGGACGCTGGGCCCCGGCCGAAGTTCAACCGCTGCCCTACCCGAAGCGCGTCCTGGTCTTGGGAATGGGCGTAATCGGCCAGCAATTGGGACGCCTATTGCGCCGCAACGGGCTATACGTTGTCGGCGTAAATCGCACGGCCCGGGACGACGCCCGCCGGGCATGCGACTTGCTGATCGATGAGCGGAACTGGCGTCAGTGGCTGCCCGAAACAGACGTACTCTTTTCGACGCTGCCCTATACCCGGGCGACCGATCGCATCCTGAACGCCGCGACGTTGCGGAGGCTGCCGGCCCACGCTGTCGTGGTCAATGTCGGGCGCGGTGGAACGATCGATACATCCGCCCTGACAACGCTCCTGCGCGCGGGTGCGCTGGGCGGCGCGGCGCTCGACGTGGTGGATCCGCTGCCGGGACCGGAGGATGTCGATTTCTGGGCAACGCCGAATTTGCTTGTCACCCCCAAGGTTGCGACATTCGTTCCGGACCGGCAGGCAAAGTTGGAGCGCTTCCTCGAAGAGCAGGTCGAACGCTTCTTGCGGGGCGAAGCGCTTGAATATACGGTCCGCCTGGATCATCTTTATGCCGAGGCTGTTGCATGACCCAAATGAAAACGCACTTCGTACTTACGCTCTTTACCAACGATCTCGAACTTGCCCGACGAGCCGACGCCGCCGGCATCGATCGCATCGGCCTTGACCTCGAATCGATCGGCAAGGCCCAGCGCCAGGGCCACCTGAAAACTTGGATCAGCGACCATCAAGAGGCGGAACTGCCAGCGTTGGCCGCAACGCTCACCCGGGCGAAGCTCTTTGCGCGCACCAACCCCATTCATCCGGGTTCGCCGGCCGAGATCGACCGCCTGATCGAGGCCGGCGTGGACGTGCTCATGTTGCCCATGTTTCATACCGCCGAGGAAGCGGCATGCTTCGCCGATTTCATCGGCGGCCGAGCCGAAGTCTCACTGTTGGTGGAGACGGCAGCTGCGGCAGCGCGCATTCATGAGGTTGTGAAGATTCCGGGCATCGATGAGATCCACATCGGCCTGAACGATCTGCATCTCGATTTGGGGCTGAGCAACCATTTTGAATTGCTCTGTTCGCCGCTGCTGGCGATGCTGGCCGCCGCGGTACACGGCGCGGGGATTCCCTTTGGTTTCGGCGGCATCGGCCGGCTCGACGATGCGCGCCTGCCCGTCTCCTCCGATCTTATTTACGCCCAATATGCGCGGCACCAGGCGGATCGCGCCCTCGTTTCCCGCGTCTTCGTCACGCCCGATTATCGGGATTTGGACCTCCCGGAAGAGGTTTGCCGGTTTCGCCGGCGCATGGATTACTGGCACCAGGCCTGCCCGGCGACCATCGATGACGCGACGTCGCACCTGTACGAGTCCGCAAAGCGTTTTCACAAGTAGACGGATTTCGGCCGCTCACCATCCAGGAGGAAACGAAACGCCACGCATCATGGCTAGCCCGCCTACGATGCGTGGCGTTTTTCTTGGTGGTCCCTGGTATGGAATCAGGCCGTCGGCGCAAGATAGGCCAGGAAGGTGTCGGCGGCCATGGTGAAATCGGCCCGGAGCTGTTTTGACACGGTGGCCGTGGCCGGTATCCACGCAGTCTCCCAGATGCGGGCCAGGGTGAGGGCGGCCTCCTGGCGGGTGAGCCGGTTGTTGAGATAGTCATGGATCGTATCCTCGCCATGCTCCTCCAGGAATTCGAGCTTCAGCAGTCCGACCGCCGAACTGCCGCACTCCTTTTTGAAGCGCTTATAGGCGGTACGCACCGTAGCCCGTTGCCCTGCTTCTGCGCCAGGCGGACGGGCGACCGCGTCCGAAATGAACAAGCGACTCAATGACTGGGAGATCGCCATTGCGAAGGTGATGACGGGCAACATGAGGAGCCTCTCCTTTTCATGATATACGAACTTCATCTAGAGTAGAATGTATGCCTGCTTTGTCGTGCTGCCGTGTTGCAGACAGGATAGGCTGAGGCCGTCGCGAGCCCGTCGCGGCTTCCATCAATCGGATCGATGCAGGGGAGAATCTGGCGATGATACCGGTCGAAATCTGCATAAACGCCGATGGCGCCCAGCCGGTCGCCGCTGCCGTCGCAGCCGCCCAGGCTGGCGGCGCTAATACCATCGAACTATGCGGCGACATGCGCGTCGATGGCGTGACACCCGGGCGCGACGCGATTGAAGCAGCCCGGGCGGCCTTTGCTGCGCCAGGCCTCATGGTCATGATCCGCCCGCGTGGAGGCGATTTCGTCTATCACCCGACCGAAATTTCGCGCATGAAGGGCCAGATCGCGATGGCGGCAGAGGCAGAGGCCGACGGCGTTGTCCTGGGTCTCTTGCATAGGCAGGATGGCGGGGTGGATGCTGCTGCCCTGAGCGCCCTCATGGTTGAGAGCCGCTCCC
>CAYZLP010000638.1:0-3645 GCA_964478635.1 uncultured Caldilineaceae bacterium | reverse complement strand
TGTATGGATCCTGTGAAGGAAGATGACTTCCAAATGGGTGTTGCCGAAGACCACATTTCCGGAGCGCGCCAAAGCGCGCCTGGCACGGCGATCGCCAGGGCAAGTAAGTAGGGGCAGAAAAGCGGTGCGCCTCTGCCCCTACTTCACGTTGCGAAAGACCAGGTTATAGCAGAAAGGGGTACCGTTCTTGGCCATGAGGACGAATCCGGCGTCCTCGGCCCACGTGCGCATTGCGCCAGAGAAAACATAGGCGGGATCGGGCATCTCTTCGCTGATGGCCAGCCGGCCTTCCGGTTTGAGGACCCGGCGCATTTCCAGCAAGGCGCCATGGCGGTCCGGCGCCTCGGCCAGCATCGCGATGACAACAGCCACATCGACTGAATTGTCGGGCAGGGGCAGCGCATTGGCGCCCGCATGATGGAGGCGCACGCGATTGAGCAGCCCCTGCTCCAGAAGCCGGCTGCGGGTCCGTTCCAGGAGCGGTTCCTGGATATCAACGGCGTGAACCGTGCCCTCCGGCCCGACCATGCGTGCCATATCCCCGGTGAAGGTTCCCGTTCCACAGCCCAGATCGAGCACCGTCATGCCCGCCATGATGCCATACAGGCCCAACAGCTCGACCGGCTCCCGGTAAGCCATACGCAGGGGATGATCCAGGCTCTTGGCGAACTGATGAGGCATGGGCCGGGGCGCCTGATGACAGGCAACGCGCATCGTAACCTGAGAGCCGACTGCGCTCCCAGCTCCCCAAGCCATCAGATTCTGGACCGTATGCAAAATACCCAATCTGGAGCTCCATTCGCCGGTAAAGCATCTCGCCGTGGTTGGAGAAGTCTGATTTTTCTCAAAAATCAGACTTCTAGCCTAGCTTCGGAAATTGCATCCACTCCCTATGCGGAGCGAGCAACGCGTCATTTACGGCCAGAGTTTCCCCAGTTATCGCTGGCTGAGCTTGTCGAAGTCTGCGATAACTGGGGAAACTCTGGCCGGCTCAATTCTTGCTATGCCGCCGCGGTCACGCCGTTGGGCGGGAAGCGGACCTGCAATACGCCGTCCTTGAACAGCGCGCCGCTGGCGTCGCGATGGGCCAAGACGGTCGGCAACAGGAGTTCGCGCTTGAAATTGCCGATACTCACAAAGAGTTCGTCGCCCCGCTTGACCAGCTTCACTTTGTCCAATTCTACGTTGGGCAGAGGCAAGCGCAAAATCAGATCCTCGCCCTCTTCAATGATCTCCTGGGCCTGGCCGACAAAGAGCACCTGGCCGGGATCGGCATCGCCGAAAAGGGAAACGCCCAGTTGGCGCAGGCTGTCAATGCCGACCATTTCGCGATCGAACCAGCCCGCCTTCAGAATCGGTAGCGGATAGAAGTCACGCTCGATTTCACCCAGATAGCGGGCCTGAATTTCCTGCAGATGGCGCAAATAGGGCGTCTCGCTGGGTTCGACGACCCGGGCGTTGCCCATGCCATCGCTCTCGATGCCGGGCAGAATCCGGTTGACCACGGCCGCATCGACCGGATAGCCGAAGAGGGAGAGGTAGGTGACGGCCCGGGCGCCTTCCTTCATGACCATCTTTTCGGGGTTGAGCACGACCCGGTAGCTGGAAATCTCCGGATTGAGGAGCACCTTCTGCAATTCATGGACGCCCGCCACCAGGTTGTCGAGGCTGGTGAAGACATCTTTGTCGGGCATGAAGCGCTTCACCAGGCCGGCGGTGAGGCGCATGGTCGTGTCGCCCCAGCCCATGATGCGGCCCATGTACCACTGGAAGCTTTCGGGCATGGTCAACAGCCGGATCGTTTCACCCGTGGGGGCGGCATCGACGATGACCCGATCGAAGTTCCCTTCGGTCGCCTGTTTGTTGATGTGGAGCAGGCTGACGATCTCCTCCATGCCGGGGATCACGGCGAGTTCTTCGGCAATGGCTTTGTTCATGCCCTGGCCGCGCAGCATGTTGCCCACGTAGCCCTGCATCTGCCCCCAGTGTTCCCGGATCTCATCCAGCACGTTGATCTCCTGGGCAAAGAGATTCGGCGCCACCTCGCGCGGCTCGCCGGCTAGCGGCGTATCGAGGCTGTCGGCCAGGCTGTGGGCGATATCGGTGCTGACGACCAGCGTTCGATGTCCCAGATCGGCGCTGCGCAGCGCGGAAGCAGCGGCTACCGTCGTCTTGCCTACGCCGCCCTTGCCAAGATATAGAATAATTCGCATGTTTGTCTTCTCGTTAAGTGTTCGATCATATACGCAATGAGCACGCTGTGCTCCACGAGCACTACGTACACTGGGAGCAATCGTTGCATAACCGGCCGCGCAGGCCCTCGACGCTCCCGGCTATGCGATGCCCGACCGCGCCCGCATCAGGCCCGCCGCTTCCCCCGCCGCGCGACCCGCCAGCCGAGCAGGCCGAGCAGCAGGACGACTGCGCCGGCCACGTAGGCTGCGGCCCGTCCGAGGCCAAACCACCCCCGGATCTGCCACCAGAAGCGTGGGACTTGGGTCCAATAGGTCCAGCGCCAGGGCCATCGATAGCCCATCTGGATGACATATTTGCCCATGTGATTGTGGGGACTCCAGACTACCAGGTAACAGCGGCCGCTGACGAGCGTCTTCGTGTCGATGATCGGCCCGGGGTAGTAGCGCACGCCCGTCAACAGATCGCGCACGGGTGCAACCAGTTCCGTGGGCGGCGGCGCAACGACTGCGCTGAAACCGGCCGGTAGTTCGACGGGAAGCCGGTTGACGTCGGCGCTGTAGGGCAGGCTTTGGGCGATGACGGCAAAACCGGGGACCACTGCGCCGCCCAGGGGAAGCACGGGCACAAACATCTGGGCCCGGAGGCGTTCTCCGGCGCGGCATTCGGTGCTGTACACGTGAATCTGGCCCGGTTGCGCCAAGCGGTTAAAGAGCAATTTCAGGCTGCGAAAATCGCTCAAACGAAGACTGGATGCCAGATCGTCGCCGGGCAGACCGGGAAAGATCGGCAGGCTGCCGGCCAACTCGGTGCCGGTTTCCGCTGCTGGTTGCAGAGAATTACTCACGGTCACGCCAACCTCTTAGCTCGTGTTACGCGGTGTGAACTCAAACTTCTTGTGGAATAATAGCAGTCTAGCACCGGCCCGATAGCGCGTCAATTTGCGCAAGGGGCAGGGTCGCTCTTGACCGCCCGCCCGCCTTCATATAGGATGCTCTTCAAACAGCAAGAAAGTCGACGAAGCATGCATTCAGCAGAGAGTTCACCCGAAAAGCCTGTGGCAGTGGAACGTCCGACCTTTTCCGTCGTCATCCCGATCTGGAATGAAGAGGCGGTCATTCCCGAACTCTATCGCCGCATCGTAGAGGTGATGGACCAGAGCGGCGGTTCATGGGAACTGGTCTGCATCAACGACGGCAGTCAGGACAACTCGTTGGCCCTGTTGCTTGAACTGCGCGCGGCGGATCCCCGGGTACGCGTCCTCGATTTCAGCCGCAACTTCGGCCATCAGGTCGCGATTACGGCCGGCACGGACTTTGCAGAGGGTGATGCGGTCATCGTCATGGACGCCGACCTGCAGGATCCGCCGGAAACCGTGTTGCGCATGATCGAGAAATGGCGGGAGGGCTACGAGGTCGTCTACGCCGTGCGCACCAGCCGCGAAGGGGAGAC
>CAYZLP010000637.1:0-3650 GCA_964478635.1 uncultured Caldilineaceae bacterium | reverse complement strand
GCGTCAGCGTGGTCGTGACTTGGCCGCCGCCGAAGTGGAAGTAGCCGTCGTCGAAAGGAATCAGGTCGCCGGGTGCGACGAAGTCGGTGTCGACCAGAATGTGAAAGTGACCGGCGTTTTCATGGACTTCGCCTGCCGGTTCAACCGTAAGCCCCTCGGCCGCCATGACTACTTCGAAGGTTTCCGGCAGCGTTGCGTCATCGGCAGGCTCTACGAAACTGACCTGGATTGACTCGCTATCGGCGGAAGCAGACGGCGCTGCGTCCGCACTCACCGTGACGGCGATCTCGTCCCGATATGCCGGCCCGTCCAGCGCGCGGTGTGCGCCGTCGGCAAACTGAAGGCGCAGGCTGTGTGCGCCCGGCTCCAGCGTCAGCGTGGTCGTGACTTGGCCGCCGCCGAAGTGGAAGTAGCCGTCGTCGAACGGAATCAGGTCGCCGGGCGCCACGAAGTCGGTGTCGACCAGAATATGAAAGTGACCGGCATTCTCATTGACTTCGCCCGCCGGTTCCACGTTGAGCCCCTCAGCCGCCATGATCACGTCGAAGGTGGTTGGGAGGATGGCGCCGTCGGCGGGCTCTGCAAAGGAAACGGCCTGTTCGGCTTCTGCCTGAGCAGGCGCGGAGAGATCCGGTATCCAGATGATCTGGCCAACCCAGATCCGGCGCGGATCCTGAATCGCGCTGAACCGGTTGTCGCTCTGGGCTTTGGCGTTGGTTGCCTCCACGATGCGCATATAGGCCGTGCCGTCATTGTAGAAGCGGCCGGCGATCCGGGAGAGCGAGTCGCCTGGACGCACGACATAGGCCTGTCCATCTTCACCAACGGGTAGCTCCTGTTGGAGCGCGGGCGCGGCAAGGCCGGTCCCGTAATAGACCAGGAAGAGCAAAACTGCCGACACCCCGACCGCGAGCAGCAGGCTAATAGAACGACGCCCCATGACGCTTCTCCTTGCCGTAACCGGCGACTATTCGACCGTAATCGTGATTTCGTCTCGGTACTCATCTCCGGGCAGGGCGAGATGGGCGCCGTTGGCAAACTGCAGCCGCAGGGTGTGGACGCCGGGCGCCAGTTCCAGTTGCGCACTGCTCGAACCGTCACCGAAGTGATGATAGCCGTCATCGAACGGAATCAGCTCTTCGGCCAGCACGAAGTCGGTGTCGACCAGTATGTGAAAATGACCGGCATTCGGATGCACCTCGCCGGCCTGTTCGACGATGAGCCCTTCCGCTGCCATGAGGATCTCGACCGGTGACGGAACCGTCGCGCCATCCGCCGGCGACTCAAATCGGACCGAGACGGGCGGACGCACGTTGATCGGCTCATCGAAGACGACGCGCAGGCCGATTTGACCATTCGTCGTGTCCGGTGGGTAGTGGGCCCGTGTCGTGCAGGTCAATGAATGTTTGGTGTAGTAGAGCGAACCGCCGCGGACGGTCCGATCGCCCTGGCCGAGGGCGTCTTCCCGCCCGTCGGTTGCAGCGTAGGGATAGGGCGCGAAGCGGCTGCTCGTCCATTCCCAGACATTGCCGCTCAGGTCGAAGATGCCGCTGGGCGTGGCGCCATTCGGGTAGGAACCGACCGGGGTGGTGTCGCCCACGGCCTGGTTGAAATTGGCGAATTCATTGGTCGGCTCCGCATCGCCCCAGGGATAGATGCGCGTGTCACCGCTGCGGCAGGCCGCTTCCCATTCGGCTTCCGTGGGGAGTCGTCCGCCCGCCCAGGCAGCGTATTCATTGGCCTGTTGCCATGTGATGTTGACGACCGGATGGTCGGCATAGGCGGGATCGTTCCAGCGTTGGTCTTCGGGGCTGGTACAGGCATAGGCCTCCATACACGCCCGGTACTGGCCGTAGGTGACTTCGGTCGGCGTTATCCAGAAATCGCCGACTGTCACTTGATGGACCGGGGCTTCAATGCTGGTTTCGGCCGCAGAACCCATGGTAACTTCATATCCGGCCACCGCTACCGCCTCAAGGTCCGGCCCGCGGCGCAGTTCGAATGGCCTTTGTACGACGCTGCTGCCACCGTCAGGCGCCCGCACGGTGGCGCGTAGAAGGTAGTCGCCACTGCGGATCGGCTCGCCGTCGGGCCACTGATACCGATTGGCGGCGAAGTCCCAGCCCCGGCAATCGGACGAGAATGCGCAGAAGGTCGCAGGGGGATCGCCTCCGGCTTCCACACGGTCGGCATAGACCTCCAGACCCCGACCGTAATCGATCACCTGGAACTCAACTGCGTCGATGCCCGCGCCGTTGGTCGTGTCGACAGCGGGATCGTAGGCTTTCACTTCAAAGACCAGCTGATCCGTCACCACCGGCGTGACGTCGCCCGGTCCAATCTGCGTGATCTCCGCCACCAATCCGGGCTCGATACGGCAGTCATCGATCGGCAGTTGAACCTCGCAAAAGCCGGTACCCGCACCGGCAAGGCACATGACGATGGCATCGCCGGATACCGGCTCGCCCCACAAGAAAGTATGAAAACCGCGGTAGGGGAAGCGAAAGCCCCCCTGTTCTAGGGGCGTGGGCGCGGCGGCCAGTGCCAGCGGGTGTTCGGCGATCAGGAGACGGTCTCCGTCGGCAAAGCTGATGTCCCAGGGTCGCGTGTCGTCGCCCAAATCCGCGACGAGATCCATGGCATTGAAACCAAGCGCCACGCCGTTTTCGCAGGCCAGGATAAGATCCAGACTCGCCTGGACGTTGGGCGGCTCGGGCACGTTGATAAATTCAAGGACGTCCACGGACTGCGCACTGCCGACCCCAAGCAGAAAAGTGCACAGCGTGAGGAGCGATACGGTGAGAATCATTCTCCTATTGGCCTGCATCGAGAACCTCCTTTGCGCCCAGGGCGCGGCATCAGACGCTCTTGCCACTTACGTTGGCTGCATCTCCTCTAGGGCTGCAAGGTCGAGCTTCGCACCCAGTCTGGTCAGCGATATGCGTGCTTCAGCCAGCATATCGTGACCCAGTTTCACCTGCCGGCTTTCCGGTTTCCCGCCGGCTAGATAGGCCAGCCCCATAATTGCCTTGGTTTTGGCCGTCTCGTAGGGGTTTTTTGCACCCAGAAGCGCCAGTGCCTCTTGGGCGCGTTCTGCTGCGTCGACAGGACGCCCGAGGGCCAGGAGCGTTTCCGCCAGGATGCGTTGGCAGATCGCGAGGTCGACTTGTTTCTCCTGAGCTGTGGCCTCCGCCACGGCTGTGTGCGCGCGCTCCAGCGCTTCCGCTTTGCGGTCCATGGCGAGGTAGAGGTGGGCGCGTGCGCCTTCAACCAGCGGCGCATAGGAGATGGCTTCGGGCGTGTCGAGTGACCGGATCAGAGACTCGGCCGCAGCCAGGTGCTGCTCGGCATCGGACCAATGGCCCAACTGTGTATTCAACCGCGCAAGCTGCAGGTGCGCCTTGAGCGCGAAGGACTCCAGGTCATCGCGCTGCGCCAGTTCGATTGCGGAGTGCAGGTGGTGGAGTGCGGGATCGCGGTTGCCCAGGTAGTGTTGGGCGACGCCAATATTGATGTGGAGGGCACATTGCGACAGGAGATCGCCCAGACCGATGGCCGAAGACAGGGCTTCCTCGTATACTTCGGTCGCAGCCGACCAGTCACACATGGCCTGTCGGATCGATCCCTGATAGCTGCGCACGATCTGGGCT
>CAYZLP010000636.1:0-3651 GCA_964478635.1 uncultured Caldilineaceae bacterium | reverse complement strand
GATGTCGATGGCGCGATGGCCGTTCCAGAATTGTTGGCTCACAGAGCCGCTGGCAGGCCAGGAGAAGCTACCTGAACCCTTGCTGGCCGAAGCGGGAATGGGACCACTGTAGGCGGCCACCGCCTGTGGGATGTATGGCTTGATGCCGCCCGGAACGACGACTTTGTTGCCGATGGTCAGCGCCGCACTTGCGTCGGCCAATCCATTGCCCTCATAGCCGACGATGGACTCAACATCCGTCTTGTATTTGGCGGCCAGCGAAGAGAGCGTATCCCCCGCTGCCACGGTGTGCAAGACGCCGTCCACGGGCAGGATATTCAATTCATCGCCGATTTGCAGCAGGTCAGGGTTTTGTTCAATGGTCGGGTTGGACCACTGAATTGTCTCCGGCTGCAGGCCGAACTTGGCTGCAATACCCAGAACCGTATCGCCGGCTTCGACGCGATAGGACTCAATGGTCGTACGGCCTCTCTCTTGTGCGACGGTGAAGGGTACGGCCGCCCTCTGGAGAGACTCATCGCTAATCGTGAGATTGAGATTTGAAGCAGCGCTGGAGACCTGCAGGGTGCTTCCTGTCGTTTCAGCGTTTGTCAACGCATTATTCGGAATGGTGCGGAGAGAGATGTCCATCTCCGGAAAGTCATACTGACTCAGGAAGAGAATGGTGGCTGCTACTACGAGCACCGAGAGATGACCCGCCAGTCGCAGCGGCGTCATATGATCCTGAAAAAGTCCACCCTGTTGAGTCCGCTTGATCCAACCGCCCACGCCGCTTACTCGCGTCTGCATTGCGCCGCTCGACATCCAGTCGTGCGTCTTCTCTGCATTGAAACTTGTGTCGGTGGGGAATTGAGGCTGTGAAGTACGGGGGAGGTCATAAGCATAGCTTGAACTTTCGGCTATGCTGTCATACTGCGGGGCGACAGATTCGGAATGCATCCAGTCTGTTGTCGAGCGCACCGTAGATGACAGCTTCTTACGAAAAGCCGAGTTGGCGTCTGCTGACATAAAATGGCTCCAATATGCACATTTAAGGGACAAACGGTCATAGCCGTGGAAACGTCGCAATAATGATGTCGCAGGGGCGATCGTTTCTCCCTTTAGCCATGGGATTATATCATGTGGATCCAGGGAAGCAAAGACCTTGAGACCGGCAACCAGAGAAAAAAACCGACGATTGCCCTTCTGTGTTGGGCAATCGTCGGTTTTGCGTAGGGTAGGCGTATACGCTTGGGGTTGAAGTAGGGTCAATCGGGCGTGGCTTTTGAAGTTGTTTCCCGGGTTTTCCGGATCGCTGTTCTATCGCTTCGTAAGGGTTTCCAAGAACTCCTGGTTGTCCCGCGTGCGGCTCAAACGTTCGATAATGGGAAGGATGGCTTCGTAGCCGCCACCCATGGCATCGATCATGCGGCGCAGCGTATAGACTTTGGCCAGGGTCTCTGCATCCAGCAACTTTTCTTCGGCGCGCGTGCCGCTGCGTTCGATGTCAAAGGCCGGGAAGATGCGTCGCTCTGCAAGCTTGCGGCTCAAGTGCAACTCCATGTTGCCCGTACCCTTGAACTCTTCGTAAATGACGTCGTCCATGCGGCTGCCCGTATCGACGAGAGCGGTCGCAATGATGGTCAGGCTGCCGCCTTCTTCCACGTTGCGGGCGGCGCCGAAGAAGCGCTTGGGTGGATAAAGCGCAGCCGGATCGATACCGCCGGAAAGGGTGCGACCCGATGGCGGAACGGTCAGATTATATGCACGGGCAAGGCGGGTAATGCTGTCGAGCAAAATGACCACGTCACGACCGCCCTCCACCAGACGCTTGGCCCGCTCCAGCGCCATTTCCGCCACCCGTACATGGTTCTGGACCGGCTCATCAAAGGTGCTGCTGACGACTTCCGCCTCCACTGAACGATCCATGTCTGTGACTTCTTCGGGCCGTTCGCCGATGAGCACCACCATCAAGTGGAGCTCTTTATAGTTGTCGGAGATGCCGTTGGCGATGCGCTTGAGGACCGTCGTCTTGCCGGCCTTGGGCGGACTTACAATCAAACCGCGCTGGCCGCGTCCGATGGGCGCCAGCAGGTCGATCATCCGGGTCGAGATAACGTTGGCCCGGGTCTCCAACAGGAGTTGCTCATCGGGGAAGATAGGCGTGAGTTTTTCGAAGACCGGTCGCCGTTTGGCCACTTCCGGATCGAGGCCGTTCACAGCTTCAACTTTGAGCAGACCGTTGTATTTCTCGGTCTCTTTGGGGGGGCGAACCTGGCCTACGACGAAGTCGCCGGTACGCAGCCCAAAGCGTCTGATCTGGCTTTGGCTTACATAGACATCGTCGGGACCGGGCAGCAGATGGTCGCTGCGCAAAAAGCCGATGCCGTCGGCCACAACTTCCAGGATGCCGCCGCCAAAGCTGAAGCCTTGCTGTTCGGCATTGGCCTGGAGCAGTCGCATTACCAGGTCATATTTCTTGAGCCGGCTATAGCCGGTGATATCCAGTGATTTTGCCATATCGCGCAGTTCTTCGAGGCTTAGATCCTCGAGCTGGGCAATGGTCATTGAAGAAATTGCAGGTAAAGTTGTCATAAGGGTTTCCTTGGGAAAATGGTCTTTTCCGTTCAAGCTCAAATAATGATTTCTTTGGAACTGAAGCCAATGGCAGCGCGCAAGCGATGCGCCATCGGGTCAGTAATAAATTAGCTTCGTTGTCTATCGTTCAGGTAGTTTCCTCCGCCAGCCGCCCAAACTTCAACTTCCCGGTATTCAAATCAAGGAAGGTGGCGCCAGGGCGTTTTGCAGACATCGGCCGGCGTAACTGACCTGGTACAGCTATTGCTGTGGCGGTTTCCAAGCCCCGGATGAATCGCGCCCTATAGAAGCGTCCAGGAACGGTTTTCGTCCTATGGCGATCAACGCGAATTCGTGCCTGCGATGCAAACCGGAAAACGATCCGCAGGTACGCTGAATCCACTTTGAGCGGCAGTGATATGGGCTGGGTATGTTTCGATTTGAGAATTCCTGGACTACTTACCAGATACCTTATTCGTGTCTGGTCCGTTGATGGCGATGATTGAGTGGCTACAACGAGCTACCTGCAGCCGGGATCTGTCAAGAGACGTGCTGCGCAGTCTGCTCCGCCTAATGGCGCATCGATCCTGATAGAGTTCCTTCAATTGTGGTACGCAAAGAAATGAGCATCCCTGCACAGCAGGGTCGGAAGTCTACTATTTCCCGCCAGAAAACCTCAAACAGTTGCCGCCAGGGGCAGCGTAGCCGGATTTCTGTCGAGGTGCTGGTGCTAAGCGTAGTCGAAGCATTCACACCGGTCTGGACTAGTCGATTAATGTGTTCAGTTTGCGCATATCCACCGGCGTTCTAACGGCTCCGGCTACCGGTTGATGATCGAAATGACGCAAGCGTTTCGTGGATTGTGTGCGCTGGGGATGTCATGAACCTTTGCAACGAGGGCGTAAAGTTTTGTCCATTATAGCAACAGTTTGGCGGGGCGTCAACTGTTATTTTATTCGTTCGGTGGAATGAGGAGTGGTCAAAATGAGCGTATCTGCCCTTCGAAGGGCAGATACGCTCAAACTATATCGGTTTTACGCAGATTCCCGCCGGGTTACCATTCCCAAAGACCGGCGATGTCGCGTAGCTCATCCA
>CAYZLP010000635.1:0-3653 GCA_964478635.1 uncultured Caldilineaceae bacterium | reverse complement strand
AGTCCCTTCAGCTCACTTACCATAATGCCTTCCATGATCTTCCAGGCCGGCGCGGTCGAACTGCCGATGTAGCGCACCTTGCCCTGACGCACCAGATCGGTCAGCGCGCCCAATGTCTCTTCCTGGGGAAGCTCCATGTCCGGCCGGTGGATCTGGTAGAGATCGATGCAGTCGACCTGGAGCCGCCGCAGGGATTCCTCGCAAGCGCGCACGATGTGCAGCCGGGAGTTGCCCCGGTCGTTGGGGCCCGGTCCGGTCGGATAGTGAAACTTGGAGGCGATCAGCGTCTCGTCCCGCCGTCCGTTGGCCTTGAGGGCGCGCCCGATAATGGCTTCGCTCTCGCCCTGCCGGTAGCTGTTGGACGTATCGATCAGGTTGATACCCCCGTCCAGCGCCACTTCGATCATGCGCGCTGCCTCGGCCTCCGGCGTCGGATTGGCAAAGTTGTCGGTCCCCAACACCAGCGGTGAAATTTTCACGCCCGTGCGGCCCAGGGTGCGGTATTGCATGGGGAGTCTCCTTGGCTGATTGAGAATTGGAGATTGAAAGAAACTGAATCCGGTATCATTCACCTACCGCGCCGCAAATCCCCCATCCACCGTCACCATCGTCCCCGTCATGTAGCTGGCTGCGTCGGAGGCGAGGAAGGCCACGACTCGGGCGATCTCTTCGGGCTGGGCCAGACGGCCGACGGGAATGGTGCGGTCGGCCAGTTCATCCAGGAAGGCGCGGGTGGGCGGCTGCTCCCGCTCGGAGGAGAGCATGGGCGTGTCGACCTCGCCGGGACAGACGGCCAAGATGCGGATGCCGTCCCGGGCGTGATCCAGGGCCATGGCCCTGGTAAGGTTGTGAACTGCGCCCTTGGTCGCGCAGTATGCGGCCACGCCGGCAGAGCCGATATCGCCCCAGATGGAGCCGAAGTTGACAATAACGCCCCGGCGGCGTTCGCGCATGTGGGGCAGCACCGCGCGACAGAAGAAAAAGATGCCGTCCACGTTGACGCCGAAGATCTGGCGCCACGCCTCGTCGCTGGTCTCGATGACATCGGTCCGCTTGATGATGCCTGCTGCGTTGACCAGGATGTCGATATGGCCGTGCTCGGCCAGCGCCATCTCGGCCACCCGGTTACAGAACGCGGACTGGCTCACGTCGCCCGCCATGGGCGCAGGCGCGCCGATCTCGTCCGCCACGGCCTGCGCGCCCGCAGCATTGCGGTCTACGATGATGACCGTCGCGCCCCGGCCGGCCAGCTCCCGGGCCGTGGCCGCGCCCATACCCGACGCGCCGCCTGTGACGATGGCAACCTTTCCGGCGAATTCCATAGACGATACTCCTCGTTGCGGTTGGTCTGGCGTGCTCGTGGTCTGCACTCATTGTACGCCGATTGAACGCGTGGGGCCAAGGTTGCGACTAGACTTGTAAACTTGCCTCCCTAGAATCCCCCCTTGGCCGAGTTTCTTTGCCGGGGCTGATGCAGCCCTGGTAGCATGGGGTAGCGCAGGGTGACGAATGCGCTCCGTCGTGAATTGCGCACCCGCGCCACAGCAATTCCAATTTTGAACCAAATTGACCGCGGATTTAGCGGATTACGACGGACTTGTCGTGAGCTTGTCGAACGATCAGGCAGATTGTTGGTAGGGAATCTGTCTCAATCCGCCGTATCGGGTTGTTCCGCGGTCTATTGACGGTAATTTGCGAACTCCTGCCGGGCCAAACCGCCGGTTGTCCCGCTTCAGCGCCAGTGCTATACTGCCCCTGAAGGTTCCCCGTATGCATAAACGTTCACAACGAAGGAGTTTCAGCATGGCAGACCATGTCTACAAAAAGATCGAAATTGTCGGTTCCTCGCCTGATGGCTTGCAGCAGGCCGTCGAAAACGCAGTGGCCAAAGCCGCGGAGACGATCCACAACATGCGCTGGTTCGAGGTCGTGGAGACCCGGGGTCAGCTTGTCGATGGCAAGATCGCCCACTGGCAGGTGACGGTGAAGATTGGGTTTACGCTGGACTGATAGTGTTGGCCAAAGTTGTGACCCGAAGTCGATGACTGAAGATTGTCGTGACGCACTTTGGCGCCGTTGAGGAAGTCTGACTTTTTCTTGATGATTGAATAAATATTCCGGTAATCGTAGGTGCGGTTTCCAACCGCACGATCTTCCAGGAACATCAGAGGTAGGCGGAGCCTGTGCGGTTGGAAACCGCACCTACGGTATTGCCAGATTGTTTCGTTAACCTTCAAGAAAAAGTCAGACTTCTGGATTAGCCGCGTGACTTGCGGGAGGAGCCAAGATTCGGTGCCGATCCCTGCCTGGTCATGATCGGCCGCTTGGATACCAAATCGCCGCCGCCATCCAATTTTGAGTCTTCAATCTTTCCCTTTGACCGCCATCCCATGAAAGCAGCCCTTTACACGACCTTCAACGGTCCGATTACAGTGCAGAACCTGCCCGATCCGACGCCTGCACCCGATGCCGTGGTGGTGGCAGTCAAGGCCAACGGAATCTGCCGCAGCGACTGGCACGGCTGGCAGGGCCACGATGCGGACATTGCGCCGCCCCACGTGCCCGGCCACGAGCTCGCCGGCGTGGTGGCCGCGGTCGGTCGGGACGTCACCCGCTGGCGGATCGGTGACCGGGTGACAGCGCCCTTCGTAGGCGGCTGCGGGCGCTGTCCCCAATGCCTCTCCGGCAATCATCAGGTCTGCGACCGCCAATTCCAGCCCGGCTTCACCCACTGGGGCTCCTTTGCCGAGTATGTGGAGATCAAGTACGCGGACGTCAACCTGGTGCGCCTGCCGGAAACCATCGCCTTTGTCACCGCGGCCAGCCTGGGCTGTCGCTTCATCACGGCCTTCCGCGCCGTGGTGGATCAAGGGCGGGTCAAAGGGGGCGAGTGGGTGGCCGTACATGGCTGTGGCGGCGTGGGTCTTTCGGCCATCATGATCGCGGCGGCCTGCGGCGCCCGGGTCGTGGCAGTCGACATCAACGAGGACGCGTTAGCGTTGGCCTCGGTTGTGGGTGCGGCCGTACTGGTCAACGGCGCGGCGGCGGACGACGTCCCGGCCGCGGTGCGGGAGGTGACCGGCGGCGGCGCCCACCTTTCGCTCGATGCCCTGGGCAGTACGGTGACCTGCGTCAACTCGCTGCTCAGTCTACGCAAGCGGGGCCGCCACGTCCAGGTGGGTCTCATGGTCGGCCAGGACGCTGCGCCCGCTCTCCCCATGGGGCCGGTCATTGCCAACGAACTGGAAATTGTCGGCAGCCACGGCATGCAGGCCCACCGCTATCCCCAGGTTCTGACCATGATCGAGGTCGGCATCCTCCGACCTGAACGGCTCATCCGGCGCACCGTTACCCTCAGCGAGGGTGCGGCCTTCCTCCAGCGCATGGGCGATTTCCCCAGCCCCGGCGTCACCGTGATCGACGATTTCGAGAAATAGACCGCGGATATTGCGGACTTCGTTGTCAGCTCAGTCGAACGACTGGGCGGATTTTTGCAGTTTTTCCTATCGAAAAAAATCCGCGTGGATCCGCCTAATCCGAAAAATCCGCGGTCTATCCGATTTCCCATTCGGCGATAAATTCGAGGAGTACCTTCAGAACGTTGTCGAAGACGCGGAGGCGCGCGACTTCGTAGCCGTGGCTGTTTTCGCGCA
>CAYZLP010000634.1:0-3660 GCA_964478635.1 uncultured Caldilineaceae bacterium | reverse complement strand
TGGTAAGGCGCAGGTAGACCGGACTGCCCTCCAGCTGTCCTGCATAGACCGCATGGACGCTGCTGCTGACCGGCGCCAGCGTGGCCGGGTCGATCTGCCACAGTCCGGCAGCGGTTTCGGCCATTGATCGATGATCGGGTGCAGAAAGCATGACTGATTCTCTTCTTTACTCTTCGCTACGCAAGCGCGCTTTCAAGGCCCGAATCCCGGACAAAGACGCAGGTTGACGCCGTGGCCTCGACCATTTCTTCCATGAAAGCGAGGCTAACCGTCGCCTGGAGACCGAAGATATTCAGGTCGGCCTGGGGCGCCTCCGGTAGATAATCGGTGAAATCGCCGTCGACGACAATGGTCCGGGTGGTCCCCGGCATGCGGCCGAGTTCGACCAACTGGTTGAGGAACTCCTCCCCGGCTTGCCGATCGGCCGGATCACGCAGCACTGTGATCAGATTGATCTGGGCATGCCAGTTGCGGGCCAGCTGATAGGCCAGCAGCAGGGCCAGATCCAGGTTGGAGAGCTCAAGACCGACGTTCCACTCGGGACTCTGTTCTCGGATCCAGACGTTCAGGACCTGTTCCCGGCCCAGGGCCGTGAGCGGATTGTCCATGTATAGAATGACGGCCAGTTCGTTGGCCGCCGCATGGCCCAGGATACGCGGGAGATCGTCGGCGTCGGTCGCGGCATTGACCGAAAGGAAGAGAATATTGGGCCGGAAAAAGGCGCTGCGAAAGACTTCCATGGTCGTCTGCAGCGTCTGCACGCTGTCGTGGCTTTCCACCAACGCGACGCGACAGAAGATGCCCTCTCCGGCAAAGATCTCCTCGTAGGCGGGCAGACCGATCACGCGTTTGCTCTGCTCCGTCGAGTGGACGCCGACAATGTGGATGGAGCCGTTGGGCCGGGTAATGGCTGTCAAGAAGCGATAGCTGCGCCGGATGGCGGCTGCCGAAATCACCGGTACCAGAAGGCTTGGCTTCCAGGCCCGATCGCGGCCGCCGGGCATGCTCAGCGTGCGCTTGGCCGCCCATTCGGCGATGCTGCCAAACAGGCCGCTGCGTACGTCACTCCAGGGCGTCCCGAGCTGGCGCAACTGCAGGGCCTCATACATCAAGATGACGGTCACGATGGCCACCAGGCTGAAGATCGGCGCAATCAAGAACATGGCCACCAGCGAACCGAGGAGACCGATGACCGGCACCATGCGCGGAATCTCAAGTAGCGGCCGAAAGCTGGTGAGCTGCATGCTCTGCTCCATGACCACGACCGTGTTGAGCACCGCGTAGGTGATGAGGAAAAACATGGTCATGAGGGGCGCGATCTTATTGAGGCCGTTGCCCGAGAGCCCAAAGAGCAGCGTCACAAAGGCGATGACGCCGGTGGCGTACATGGCCGGGCGCGGCTCGCCCCCATACTCACGCGCCAACCAGCTGCTGAAGGGCACAACGTCATGTTTTGCCATGGCCTGCAGAATGCGCGGCGCGCCGACCAGGGAGTTCAGGGCTGCCGAAAAGGTTGCGGCGAGAATGCCGGCCTGGACCGCCCAACCGAACGCAGCCTTGTCGACCATAACTGTGAAATTGCCTACCAGTTCCGCCGGCGTCGCCACCCGCGAAGACCAGTAGGCCAGACTCATGTAGACCAGGAAGCTTACGACCACGGCCGACATGGTGCCCAGGGGAATGCTTCGCCGGGGATGGGCCAGGGTGCCGGAGAGGTTGACGCCGGCCAGTACGCCGGTGACTGCCGGAAAGAAGACGGCAAAGATTTCCCAGAAGCTGCCGCTTGGGAAGGCGCCGATCAACTCCGGCGAATAGATGGCGCCCGGATTACCGAAGCGCGGAAAGCTGCCCAGGAAGACCGAAAAGAGCGAGAAGCTGACAATGAAGAGGATCGGATAGCGAATCCGCGCGGCCAATCCGACGCTGATAAAGGCAATGGCGCTGCAGACCAGGAAGACTGTCAGCAATACCAGAAGCTCCGTGTGGGTGGGGAAAATCGAAAGCCATCCCTCGGTAAAGGCGAAGATGTAGAATGCGACTGAAATCGACTGGGCCAGATAGAAGGGTACGTTGACGCTGCCGCCGACCTCTAGTCCAAGCGACTGGGAGATGATGGAAAAGGAACCGCCTGCACCCACCCGGATGTTGGTGGCGACCGTCGAGATCGAGAGACCGGTGCAGAAGGTAATCGTATTAGCGATCAAAATAATCAGCCAGGCGCCTGCCAGCCCTGCGTTGCCCACGATCCAACCCGTGCGCAGATACATGACCGCGCCCAGGATCGTGAGCAGCGTCGGGAGAAAGACGCCTTCAAAGGTACCGAATTTCTTGGCGCCGGCAGCATGGTTCGAGGGCTTGCGTAGCCCGATGCGGGCAAGGATGGCGTCAATTGTCATCATACACGAAGATACAGCTTTGCAGCCGCGCAACGTGGGCCGGCTGCGCGCGCTGAACTTGCGCAACGTACGCCGGCTGAGCTTGTCGAAGCCTTCATCCTCTGCAAAACTCCTGTCATTGAAGGAACAGACGCTCTCCCCAACCCAAAATCCTTCCATCAGTATAACAGCCTGGGGAAAGGGCATGAAAACTATCGCCCAATCGGGTGAGAATGGCTGCGCGCCCCGCCCAGTGGCCCACTTTGCATCGGAGGCGTCGCCAATTGCCGACCAATTCTTGAACCGGCTGTAGCGTGTGGTAAAATTCAGGGTCTATGAGTCAACGAATTGCGTTAGGCGTCGTCGCATTGATCAGTCTGGTTCTCCTGGCTTTTGGCGCCGGCTATGTGAGTTATCCTTTGCTGCACCCGACGACTGATTCGGCACCCCCTGCTGAGCAGAACGCGGGCGCGCCGGGCGATCCCATCGACATGAGCGTCTATTGGCAGGTCTGGCAGCTGCTGGCCCGCGACTTCTACGGCGAAGCACCCGGCGCACAGGACCAGGTCTACGGGGCTGTGCGCGGACTGGTCGAGGCGTTCGACGATCCCTACACCTATTTCGTCGAACCGCAGCCCCGCGAATTAGAGCGGGATCAACTACGCGGCAGCTTCGGCGGGATTGGGGCCTATATCGAGACGAGCGATGAGGGCTTCGTGCTGCAGCCCATGCCCGATCAGCCGGCCGCTGCGGCCGGGATTGAGGCCGGCGATCTGCTCCTGCGGGTTGACGAAACCGAGATCACGTCGGAGATGACGGCCGATGAGGTCGTGGCCCTGGTCCGGGGGCCGGCTGACACGGATGTGACGATTGTCGTGCGCCGCGGCGGTGAAGGCGGGACGCTCGCTGAGGAGCTGAGCTTCACGATCACGCGCGCCGTTATCGAGACGCCCAGCGTCGCCTGGGAAGTACAGGCCGACGCCGACGGAAATCCGATCGGGCTCATCGCGCTTTCCATTTTCAATGAGCGCAGTGCGGAAGAGATGCGTAGCGCTGTGGACGAACTGACGGCGGAAGGCGTTGATGGCTTTGTCCTCGATCTGCGCGGCAATCCGGGGGGACTGGTCAGCGCCGCAGTCGAGATTGCCGATATGTGGCTTGACGAAGGTGATATCCTCATCGAGGAGCGGGCCGATGGCTCCCGGTCGACTTTTGCGGCTGAAAGAGGACAGATCGCGGACGATGCCCCCCTGGTCGTGATTGTGGACGGCGCTTCGGCCAGCGC
>CAYZLP010000633.1:0-3672 GCA_964478635.1 uncultured Caldilineaceae bacterium | reverse complement strand
TGCTCTTCGAGCAGCGCTGGCCGGCCCGCGTCATTCAAGCGCGCACCGGCGAAGCGAACCTGATCATGAACGCCGGCACCGGAATCGCTGTGCGCGCGCTTCAGTTCATGCTCCACGCATACGAAGCGCTGACGATGCTCGAGGTCACCGCTGTGGCCAAGATCGTAACCACCGGCGAAACCATCCAGGCCCAGACGCAGTTGGCGGTCGAATATCCGGAGCAGAAGACCGACCTGCACTTTCCACTTCGGGGCGCATGGTGGGCCATCCAGGCTGCCGACTGGAGCGACCTCCACAAAGTCGAAGTCTACAGCCAGACCTATGCAGTCGATTTCGTCAAGCTAGGACCGGACAACCGTTTTTTTGCCAATGCGGGGCGTCTGTTGGAAGAGCACTACAGTTGGAATCAGCCGGTCTATGCAACAGCCGGCGGCAAGATCGCCTACGTCTGCTACGACATGCCGGACCTGCTGCCCGGACTGCCGCCCGATCCGCGCATCTTCCGGGACGATCCGCGGCGACTGCTGGGCAACGCCATTGCCATCAGTCATGCCAACGGGGAATTCAGCTATTACGGTCACTTGCGCCAGGCCAGCCTTCAGGTCAATGAGGGTGATCTTGTGAAACGCGGCGCGCTCCTGGGTTACGTCGGCAACAGCGGTCAATCGCCGGGCCCCCATTTGCACTTTCACTTGATGGAGGGACCGAATCCCTTCATCGATCAGGGGCTGCCCCTGAAGTTCAGTCATTTTGCCACAGCCGACGCCTATTTCGAGCAGCCCATGGTCATTCCAACCCGCATGATCGTCTTTGGACCGGAGGAGGGAAAAGACTGATGGCGCGTCGCAAAGAGCAATCCGGCCCGGATATCTTCACCCGCGTTGATGACGCCACCTACGATGAACTGACGCTGCTGACCGGCCAGCGCGTTGTCCATGTGGAGCTATGGGAGGATTCGCTGGTCGACGAACTGGTGACGGACCAGAGCGAAGATGAGGGCGCACCCCTCTTCGATCTGGACCTCTATTTGGAGGAAGGGATCTTCTTCGAACTTTACGGCGCCAGCGCCTTCACCGGCCTGGAAGCGGATCCTATCGTCGATAACGACGAATTGGCACGAACGCTGCTTACCTTGGTCAATGAGCAAATTTGGCTGGATGACGTCGCCGTGGACGAAGATGAGAATCTGGTCCTGGTTTTGGGTCAAACCGCGGTCGCCCGTCTCTACTTAGTCATCGGAGGCTGGTCCCTGGAAGAGTGGGAAGAATTGCCCGCAGGAGAGTGAACAGCCATTTTTCCCTGCTTTTCAATTTTTCCAAACCGTGATATAACTTGAAGCGAATTCGCCATTTTCATGCCCCAATCAGCGCCTTGCGCGAAACCGCAATTGAAGGAGTGAACGGTATGATTCCGCTGACTGCAGTAACCGCCACCAAAAGCGAGGCAAACCCTTGGTTGGGCGCCGTCTATGCCGGCGTTTTCACCGCCATCGGCGCCATCGTCGTGGTGTTGGCCACTGTGCAGACCGAAAATTGGATAATGATGTTGCTGGCCCATATTCTGGTGGGTATCGGCCCTGTCCTCGGCTATCAGATGGCACGCGGTCGCATCGGCAGCAACTGGATGGCGATCCTGGGCGGTGCTATCGGGGCCATCCTCCCTGTACTCATTTTCTTGATCTGGCCCCTGGCAGTCGGCTTGCTGGACAAGAGCCAGTCCATTGGTCGCCTCTATTTGGCCAGCTTGGTCGGCGTCATTCTGGGCATCGTCGTCTTCTTGCTGCTCGGCACGGTCATGGGGCAGAATCCCTCCTGGGTGGGCACCGGATTCACCTTCCTCATGGCGGTCTGGGGCGGCGCAATCGGCGCGTTTGGCACGGCCTACGCCCGGGACTAATCAGATCCCTCTAAGCCAGAAAGAGCAGGGCAGGCCGAAGCGGCCTGCCCTGCTTTGTTGAATCGGGCCGCCTTTTCGCAGGCGGCATCCTCGTCACTCCGCAACAGTCTGCACAAGCCTCCTGATTTCGTACATTTTGCCCAATAACGAGCCCCGCGTGTTTGCCACAGGCGGGGCGTCACGGCTATAATTAGAGGAATTGTCCGAGAATTCCTAAGCTGAAATGGCCGGTTTTACCCTTTCGAGCGTGAACCGGCTTTACTAGTCGGCATACATGCCGCGCAAGTTGTGCAAAATGTACAGATCCTCTGCAACGATTGAAGATGTCTATCGCCTGGCCCTGCCCGCGGGCACAACCCTGCTGGCCGGCGAGGAATATCTCCAGCGGCCGGTCAGTTGGGCCTGCAGCCTGCGCCCCAGCCCGCCGGCCTTTCCCAAGCTGGACGGCAATGAGCTTGCCCTGGTGGACATGGGTGATTTGGCCCGCCTCGATCCGCAAATGCGCCTGGAGCGGGTCGTGCGCAGTCTGCGTGGCGCCCGCATCTCCGCCATGGCCGTACTCGGTCAAGTCAGCGATGCCGCGGTTGAGACCGCCATAAGCAACGAGTTGCCCATTTTTCAGCTGCCCGATCGGGCCCAGCTCATGCAGGTGGAACGCACGGTGATTCGCCTGATCGTCGACCGGGCCAGCTACATTGCCCAACGCTCCGCCGACCTCCAGCGCGAGCTCAACCAGATCGCCCTGGACGGCGGCGGTCTCGATCGCCTGGCCGAGCGCCTGCATGATTTTTGTCAGCAGCCGGTCGTCCTTATGCGCGGCGAGGGGCGCATTGCCGCCACCGCCGGGCTGAAGGCCGCCACTGATGCCCGCCAGCAAGCGATTCTGCACAGCATCCCCAACATCACGTCGCTCCGCAGCTGGGCCGCCCAGCAGCCGCTCCAGGATCTTGGCCGCGCAGTCGGCGTTTTGCCGCTGGAATCCACCACCGAGTTGAGCGGCTATCGCCAGACCGTAGTCGCACCAATCTTCGGCAACGATGCTGTACGCGGCTTCTGCCTGCTCCTGCGCACGGCCGGTGCGCCCGAAGTCTCGGCGGTCGAGGAGATCACGGTGGTTCAGGGAGCCGCAGCCGCGGCCCTGGAATGGGCGAAGCAAAACGCCGTCGACATCGCCGAAGAGCGCATGCGGGCGACTTTTGTGGACGAACTGCTCGCTGCAGAAATTGCCGATGAACAGGCGTGGATTCAGCGGGGCGCCTCCCTCAACTATGACCTGACCCTGCCCCATGCGGCCTGGATGATCGAAGCCCGCATGGTGCCGGATTGGCCGGCTCCGTTTCTCCGCTTTGTGGAAGAAAACGGCGTGCAGGCACCTTTCAGCCGCCGGGATGAAGGGCTCCTGGTCTTCTGGCCGACCGACAATCCGAAAAGCGCCCGGGAGCTCAAAACCACGGCCCACGAGTTCGTCAAGCATGTGGGCAGCCACTATCCTTCGGCCCGTCTCATCATCGGTCTCGGGCGACCGGCGGCCTCGCCTGGCGCCTGGATCCAGAGCCAGCAGCAGGCCCGGGAGAGTTGGCGCATGGGCAAAGCCTGGAAAGGACCGCCCGTCACCTATTTTGGCGATCTGGGACTCTATCAGCTTCTGACGGCCCTGGGGGACAACGGGGAAGCGCGCCGTTTCTTCCGCAAGACGCTGGGCCTGCTCATCACCCACGACGAGGAACACAACGGCGAGCTGGTCGAAACGTTGGAAGGCTTCTTTGCCTGTCACGG
>CAYZLP010000632.1:0-3675 GCA_964478635.1 uncultured Caldilineaceae bacterium | reverse complement strand
CGATAGGACCGGGCCTGACCGTCACAGTTTGTCTCCTCATGTCATTTTGGTCGCTCGATGTTCCGCACAGTACAAGCTGTGATTTTGACCTGCTGTGCAGCGCGCTATTGATCGGACCAGATGCCTCGGTCATAGTGCGCGAGCAAAGAGGCCGCCAGCGCTTCGGGGCGATGAACGTGGATGTCATGATCGGTCGCGGGAAACCACTCAACGGCCACCCGCGCGAGTCCGGCTTCGGCTGCAGCGACCTGGCGTCGCTTCAACGCCAGCCATTCGCTTTCACCCGCTTGCTCGGCCACGGCGATGTAAACCGGCGCGGCAATTTGCGGATAGAGGCCGGAGGGCTGCTGCTCCCACAGCGTCCTTAGGATGCGCATGTGACGTTCCAGCGTCAACCAGGGCCGGATGGTCCCGTCGGGCAAAACCTCAAAGTTGGCCATGGTTCCCCGCACGCCGGCCTCCGACCATTCGGGGTGGAAGTTCTGCATGCGAATGAACATATCGTCCGCCGGAATCCCGGCAAGAGAAGGCGGCTTCAAATCCTGGGAAACCGCCTCCCAGGAACCATTCGTGCGCAGCTGCAAGTCGAGATAGCCGCCGTCCACAAAGCCGAGCCCCTGGACCCGTTCGGGATAGCGGGCGCCAAAGGCAAGGGCCACATTCCCGCCCCAGGATTGACCGATCAGCAATACCCGGTCAATCTCAAGGACATCCAGCAGGGCGGCCAGATCCGCGGTAACTGTCGGAAAATCATAGCCGTCATCGGGCTTTTCGGATAGACCGTGCCCGCGCTGATCCACGGCAAAGACGGCGTGACCAGCCTGGGCCAGTAGCGCGGCAACTTGGTCCCAGGTACGGGCGTTGCTGGCCAGACCATGCACGAGCAAAAAAGGCGTGCGCTCCGGGATGGGTTCGTTCACCCATTCCCGTACATGCAGCGTTAAATCGCGTCCGGGTAACGTTATCCAGCGATCGGTAACCATGACGGACAGTATAGTGACCGGGACAGCTGAGCGCAGGATGGTTTCATCCAAACTGACCAACGTGTTATGCTAGGGGCATACGGATGCCAGATGCAAATCAATTGCGAGTAATCATGAGCGAATCCAGCCCACTTGTTGAAGAACTGCGCGCCCGAGGCGTGCGCATGACGCCCCAGCGGGCCATCATCCTCCAAACCATCGAGCAACTTCCGGGACATCTGACCGCGGAGGAGATCTACGCGACCGTGCAGGAGACCAGCCCCTACATTAGCCTGGCTACCGTCTACCGCACGCTCGATCTGCTCAACGAAATGGGCCTGATTAGCGAAACGCGCATGGGCAAAACGACCACCCACTATGCGCTGAAAGCCCACGCCACCCACCATCACGCCGTGTGCCGCATTTGTCAACGGACCTATGAATTGCCTGACGATCTCTTTGCGCCTCTGGTCGAGCGCCTGGCCCGGGAGTATGGCTTTGTCGCTGATGTGGACCATGCCGTCATTCACGGCTGGTGCGCGCAGTGCGCCGACAGCTAACGTGGCCGCACAATAAGAACGTGACTTTTGTCGCCTCGCGCAAAGTCGTAGTCTCGTGGAAGCTTCAGTTTCGTTCGACTTATCGACCGAGACGCTGTTCCGGTCAGTGCGCATCAACTGTGAGCAGGCAGACAGACGCCAGACGTTTCAGACGAAACAATCCCGTTAGTTGCAAATAGTCGCAAGTAGTGCCATATTTGTGCAAGAAAAAGGGAAAATTTCCGTGTACAAAATTGGTGAGTTCTCTCGTCTGTCGCAGGTGTCGGTACGGATGCTGCGTCATTATGACAAATTAGGTTTGCTGACGCCGAGTGAGATCGACCACTGGACCGGCTATCGCTACTATACGATCGATCAGCTGCCGCGTCTCAACCGCATTTTGGCGCTCAACGGCATGGGCTTCACGCTCCAGCAGGTGAGCGACCTACTGGTCGACCCTGAGACCCTGTCGGCCGAGCGTATGCGGGGCATGCTCATGGTGCGCCAGGCGGAGTTGGAGCAAGAACTGCAGGACAAACGCATGCAGATCGCCAGCGTTGAGGCCCGTCTCCGCCAGATCGAGCAGGAGGACGATCCGCTGCCCTATGAGGTCATCGTCAAATCCGTGACGAAACTGCCCGTTGCTTCGGTGCGTCAGCTTGTGCCGACCATCGATCAGGTCGGCTATTACTGCGACCGCCTTTACGAGCGGCTCTACGGCTCTCTGGCCAAAATGCGGATCGAGCCCCTCGCGCCCGAGGTGACGCTCTACCATGCCGATGAGTTTACCGAGACCGATCTCGATGTGGAGATGGCCGTTGCAGTGGAGACGGAGGCTGTGGAGGAAAATCCTCGCGACGAGTACGTCCGCTTTGGTTGGCTGCCAGCTGCCGATGAAGTTGCGACATTGGCGTTTGAAGGGCGATATGAGGACATTCCTGCGGCTATTCTGACCCTGCTTGGCTGGGTTGGGGCTCAAGAATTCACCCTTGCCGGACCTTTGCGTGAAATCCATCTCTCCGGACCGGCCCACGTTGACGGGGTGCTGCAAGAACCGGCCGTCTTGGAATTACAGATGCCGGTGGCCCGCAAGGGGGCATAGTGCTTGCCCCCGGCGCGATTGGCAGACGCGCACAAGCGGGGTGGATTTGCGAATCTGGGGTTGGAGTCCGCAACAACAATCTTGCGCGTCCGAGGACCGTGATTCACGTCGTAGCATATACGCACCGCAAAGCAGAATTTCACTACAGTGAGGATGCATCATGGCACGCCCCAAGGAATTTGACCCAACCGTCGCGCTAGACCGGGCAATGGAGTTGTTCTGGGAACAGGGTTATGAGGCGACGTCCATCGAGGCGCTGGTCCAGGCAATGGGCATCCAGCGCGGCAGCCTGTATGCTACTTTCGGCAGCAAACATGAACTCTTCCTGGCCGCGCTGGAACGATACCGCGAGCAGTCCATCGCACGTATGGAACGGATCTTCGCGGAAACTGCCTCCCCCCTGAGCGCCGTTGAGTTGGCCCTGGATCGGATCATCGATCAGACCTTTGAGCACAAGCGACGTTGGGGCTGTCTGATTACGAACTCTTCGGTCGAATTGGCCATCCGTGACAGCGATATTCTCTCCCAGGTACTGGGCCATCGCGATCGCGTTCAGGAACTATTTGCGTCTACCATCCGCCAAGGTCAGACGACCGGAGAAATCCGCGCCAATGAAGCGCCGGAAGCCTTGGCGAACTATCTCTTCGGCATCATTCAGGGGCTCCGCGTCATGACCAAGACGGCGGAAAGCCGCACGGAACTGGACGATATTGCGCGGATTGCGGTGTATTCGCTGCGCAGCGCCAGAGACCATGAGATTGAGAGATTGGGAGGGTTGGACTTTGATGAACTCAAGGATCAACACCCCAATCTCTTGACCACCTAGTGCTCTGTAAACTTGAATTTTGCACGAACAGAATGACAAAAATCAACCTAACACTGCAGTAGTACACCGCGGCGGAAATGCTTCGACGGTGCTCAGCACCAGTACCACGGCGGAAATAGAGCAGGTCTACCTCTGGTAGCATCCGTCGACTTATTTCCGCAGGGAATTACTAGAGCCTATCCGAAAACCCGGTTGTGAGTCCCGACTCTTCTCCAGCCAGAGTGTTCGCCACAGAGAATTTTCGGA
>CAYZLP010000631.1:2160-3677 GCA_964478635.1 uncultured Caldilineaceae bacterium | reverse complement strand
GCCGTCTTGTACTTCTGGAGTGAAGTTTCGGCCCGCCCGGCCCGGGCCAAACCAATATGGGCCGGCACGATCGCGATGGTCATGGTGACGAGATGTTCCAGGAAATATGGTGCGGTCGGGAAGCCATAGATAATCCAGAGCAAGAGGCCCAGAAACCATTGGATGGTGATGACGCCGGCGTACCCGGCAAGCAGCCACTGGTCAAATTTGGACCATTCGGTCTTGGCGATCCAGCCGTAGATGAACTTGATCAACGCAATGGCCGAGACCAGCAGCACCAGATAGCGCCAGCCGGAGTGGGTGTAGAGTACGATTTCAGCCATGCTCATAGATAGTTTATCCTTCTCTATTGTAAGTTTTGGTATTGGGTGTCATGGGAGCAGAAACTGCAGCCGTTCAATCCGTGGTCCTGCATTCCGGCGCTCTCATCGGATTTATCGTACGCACATCTTACGCCAAAAGGAAAGCAAGAACCAATTTGAGAGCCTGGCACAACGCCGTTTTCACCTATTTCGCAGTGGCCAGGCAAAGACACAGGATTGTTCAAACATGGTGATCGAACCGTTTCTACGCGCCGCTGGCGTCTTCGTCATTGACGGCGCATTGGCCTCTGAACTAGAGCGCCGTGGCGCCGATCTGGGCGACGATCTCTGGTCGGCCCGCCTTCTGCTGGAAGCGCCCGGGCTGATCGGCGCAGTCCATGGGGATTACTTCGCTGCGGGCGCCGATGTGGCAATCACAGCGTCTTATCAGGCCTCCTTCGAAGGTTTTGCCCGCCGGGGTCTCTCCCGGGAAGAAGCCGGCCGTCTTCTCCAGCGTTCGGTGTCTCTGGCTTGCGAGGCACGAGACGCCTTCTGGTCTGACCCGGCAAATCGAATCGGGCGTTTACGTCCGCTGGTTGCGGCGTCGATCGGTCCTTACGGCGCCTTTTTGGCGGACGGCTCCGAGTATCGTGGCGACTATGGGCTGACCCGTGAAGAGCTGATGGACTGGCACCGGCCTCGCATGGCCGTTTTGGCTGCAGCCGGGGCCGACCTCTTGGCCTTGGAGACAATTCCATGCCGTGTCGAAGCGGAGGCTCTCCTCGCGCTATTGCGCGAGTTCCCGCAGATGCCCGCCTGGTTGAGCTTCAGTTGCCAGGACGAACGCCACATCGCGCACGGTGAGGGGTTCGCCGAGTGTGTGGCATTGGCCGATGTATCCGACCAGATTGTGGCCGTGGGGCTGAACTGCACGCCGCCGCGCTACGTGGAGGCCCTCTTGCTTCAAGCTCGAACGGCGACTCAGAAGCCCCTCCTCGCCTATCCCAACAGCGGCGAGGCATGGGATCCCGGCGCGAAATGCTGGGTGGCCGGATCGGGCACAACTGAGTTTACCGAGCCGGCCCGACGCTGGTATGCCGTCGGGGCGAGGCTCATCGGCGGCTGCTGCCGCACGACGCCGGCAGACATCCGCGCAATTGGGTGCGCATTGCGCCAAAACCACGCTGGACAGCCGTCCCATTCTTCGACTATGAA
>CAYZLP010000631.1:0-2060 GCA_964478635.1 uncultured Caldilineaceae bacterium | reverse complement strand
TTCGCTCCCGACGGGCTCCAGGTGCTGAGCGGTGTTGAATTCGGGAATCCCCATGAACACCGTACGGAGGCCGACGAAATGCTCTCCACGTACGACTTTGATGTGATCATCGGATCGATTCATTGGTTGGGGGATCGCAATATCCACCTGTCGAGTGCATTCGACGGTCGGGATCCGTACGATGTCTATGCGGACTACTTTGGGGAAATGGCCGTCCTGGCCCGTGAGCCGGGGCTTGACATGGTGGCCCACTTCGACCGGATTTTTCAGGCCGGGGCGCCCCGCTTCGGCGTGCCCGATATTCGGCGGATCGAAGGGCCGGTCCGCCGCGCCCTGGAAGCCATGGTCGACAACGCTTGCCTCCTGGAACTCAACACCCGGTTTCTGGCTCACGAGCCCGGCTGGAACGATACGATCCGTACGGTACTGAATTGGTACCGGGACGCGGGCGGCGCCTTCGTTTCGATCAATTCCGATGCCCATCGTGTCAGCGAGGTGGCCCGCCATGGTGCCATCGGACAGAGCCTGGTGGTGGAAAGCGGTCTTCAGCCCTCGGGCATACCCTGGTTGGCCTACGCCGAGAAATAATCCAGGTAGAAATCAATAAAGGCCGGGGAAACGCAGTCGGCGTGCGTCTCCCCGGCCTTTATTGGTTTATGCTTCGCCTATTCGAAACTGAACAGGTTATTTGACATAATCACCTTGCCGTCCACGGCTCGGCTCGTGCGGGTGCCGTTGTTGAGCAGCGCGGGCGATTCGGCCGCGCCCAGCAGGGCCGGCAGATCACCCGTCGGAGGCAGCGCCGCCTGCAGGATGCCGGCCGTGCCGCCCAGATCGTTGTACATGATCAAATTCATGCCATCGGGACTGAGTGAGGCGGACCAAGGCGCGTAGTAGCGTAGGGGAATCTCGCCTTCTCCGGCTTCAAAGAGCGCTTCCAGCGACTCCGCACCGCTGAAATCGACGACCGGCGTGGCGTCGCCCGTTGTCGTGTCAACATGGTAATAGACGTTGAGCGGTGCGTGGTTGTCGTTGGCGAAGGCATTCACAACCACGGCGACGCCATCTGCCATCCAGGAAAGACCCTGGGGACTGGCGGGCAGCGTCTGCCAGGCAGGTAGCGCGGCCTGGAAGTCGGCGCCGCTCATCAGCTGCACCGGTTCGCCGCCGCCTTCAGCCACGGGGATCAGCCAGAGAGAGCGGGTCGTCGTGCCGTAGGGATCTGCAGTCGCATCGGTCAATAAGGCCGCAACCTGCGTCCCGTCCGGTGAAAGGGCCGACATGCCGTCCATGGTCAGGAACTCTTGCTGGAGCATGGGCAGGAAACCGGCCAGACTTGTCGAGAGATCCGCGACCATTTCCGCCTCACCGTCGGCAATACCCACTCGGTAGATGCCCAGGTTGTATTCAAGGTTGCCCAGGGGCTCGACTCGCCAGAAGTAGATCTCGCTTCCGTCAGGGCTCCACATAGGCGAGATATCCAGGGCAAAGGGATCTTCGCCGACCCGCCATGTTCCCGTTACGCCGTCATCCGTACGGTTAGCAACAGTGCCGTCCGCTACGGAGAAGACCCATACATCGCTCTCCAGGCCGAGCTGGATGGGGTTTTCGGTAAACGCAAGCGCGCCGCTGTCAGGTGACCAGAAGAGTTGGTAAGGGTAGTTTTGGAATGCCTCCGGTGCGTCGAAGCACTGGCGTCCGGCATTGGCGAAGGTGAAAAGGCAGAGCTGCCCCACGGCTTGCCGGCCGCTGCCGGACCGCTGAATCCACGCCAGGTGGGCGCCATCCGGTGAGACGGCCGCGAGAGGGGCTTCCCGTGCGCCGACGATTTCGGTCACCGGGCGCGCGCTGACGATATTGAGGCCGGCGCCATCACTGACGGTAGCGGCCTCGCCTGTTTCTTCCGCGGCTGCTTCCTCTGTGGCTACTTCCTCTGTGGTTGCTTCCTCTGTGGCTTCTTCTTCGGTGGCCTCTGCTGCCGGCGCTTCTTCTGCAGTCGCCTCTTGCTCGACCTCGGTTTCGCTGTCCGCTTGAACTGCAGCGGGCGTTGCGTCTGCCTC
>CAYZLP010000630.1:0-3677 GCA_964478635.1 uncultured Caldilineaceae bacterium | reverse complement strand
GGCGGGGGCGCGACCTTGTGGGTGTGGTAGAGATCCTGATAGAACTGGACCGCGGCAGTCGTTTCCGGCGAATCCATGTAGCCGACGAACGATTGGCCGTCCTCACTGATGAGCGATCCGCCGGCTGCGCCAACCCAATATTCGAAGCCGGTCGTCCACGGTCCGGGCAGCTGGATGCCCCAGACATCGGTCGTGCCGTCGCCGTCCCTGTCAACCGTCAACTGCGTGGCGATATCGACGAGGTCATCCCAGGTCCAGCCTGCTTCGGGATAGGGCACGCCAAACTCATCGAAAATGGCTTTGTTGTAGTAAACGGCCATGGGTGAGTAATCTTTGGGCAGGAACCACTGTTGGCCCTCCCATTGGCCCGGCGCCAGAAGGCCGGGCAGATAGACGCTCGTGTCCAGACCGTCTTCGCCGGCGATGAAGTCATCCAGCGGCAGGAAAGCTGCGGCATCCACAAACTGGGGCACTGCATCGTCGCCGATATTCATGATGTCGGGCGCATCACCGGCTGCGATTTGGGTCAGCAGCCTGGCGTAGTAGTCGCTGCCCGAGACCGGCTCAAGCTGCACCTTGACATCGGGATTGGCTTCTTCGAAGCGCCGGATGATCTCCTGGTGGGGGTTGAGTCCCTCACCGCTGTCGCCCGTACCGACGCGCAAAACGATCTGCCCGTCCGCGGTAGCCGCGTCCCCGCCCGTTTCGCCGGCTGGCATCGCGCCCGGCGGCGCCACGCATGCGGCAAGCAACAGCGCCGCCATGGCGAGCACGAGGATGGGAAGGACAGAACCAAACTTGGTCATTCGTTGCATGATCCGTGCATCCTTTCGTTTTTTTGGTACTGAGCTTTTTGGTACTGAGTAGGAATTACAGCCGACAAGAACTCGAGTTGACAGGAATCGAGAGTTTCCACGTATAAGGGTTTCCACGCAGAGAAGTGCTTTTTGGAAGTGCAGCACGAATGCGATGGTCTTTTTCTAACCCCTACCCTGCTCAGTATAGCAGATTTCACCGCACATTTTCAGGAAGAAATATCCGCTGCTGCGCGTGCTGTACCTGCCGTATCCGGCGAAATCGCCACCGTAAGATCGCCCAGCGTGTAGCGCAAAGTATACCGGGCAACGGAGCGGCGCGCGCAGGAACTTTTCAGCCATTCTCACGTTCCCGGTATCTATACAGCCAGGCCAAGATGGAACGCTGATTCGGGGGATTTACCGAGTCTACGCCGATTTTCATCCAGATTCATCGGCGGGAATCCGCCTAATCCGCTCAATCCGCGTTCTATCTCGCCGATGGCTGAATGGTTACACTTCTCGCCAATAGACCGCGGAACATACCGGATACGGCGGACTTGTCGTGAGCCTGTCGAATGATCGGACCGATTACCTGCAAAAAATTTGGCAGGATCCGCCCCAATCTGCCAAATCCGCGGTCGCTTTGGTTCAATATGAAAATTACTGAGAAATTCGCCCAATATTTGACAACGGCAACACTCACTGCTATAGTGCGCTTTGACAATCTAAACTCTTATCCAGAGAGGTGGAGGGACCGGCCCTATGAAGCCTCGGCAACCTGGCGCCATGCAAATCCTGCGTGCGTCGAGGTGCCAAATCCGGCAGAGGAATCTGGAAGATGAGAGGGCAAGCGGCGCCCCAAAACGGAGCCCGGCGCCACGGTGGGTGACACAGGTCTTGCACTTCCCTCTCACATCGAGAGGGAATTTTTTTATCCGGTTCGTTCCGACAGCTGCGGCTTGCGTCCGGTAAGGACGTGGTTTTGATTTAGTAGGCTTGAGAGTTCGTGCAGCCGCACCCAGTCTCACCATCAACCTGTAGCACATGCTTGGTAGGAGCAGCGACCATGATCGTTATGAAATTCGGCGGTACGTCCGTCGGCAACGTCGAAGCCTTTCAGCAGGTCATCCACGTCGTCCGCCGCGCGGCGGAGGAGCAGGCCGTTGCGTCGCGGCCGGGCGTCATCGTCGTTACCAGCGCCATGAGCGGCGTGACCAATTTGCTCATTGAGGCCGCGGAGCGTGCGGCCCGGGGCGACGAGCACTTCTACGAGGAAGCCCAGGACAGCCTGCTGCTCAAGCACCAGTTTGTGGCCGGCCAGCTCATCGAGGATGGGCACGAACGGGCCGCCCTGACCCGGACGCTCGACGACCGGTTGCAGCAATTCGCCCGGCTTTGCAATAGCATCAACGTGCTGGGTGAGCTCACCGACCGGGGTCTGGATGTGGTGAGCGGTCTGGGAGAACGCATGAGCGCTCCCTTGCTCGCGGCCGTGCTGCGCGCGGCCGGCGTCAAGGCCGAATTTGTGGATGCCGGCGAGCTGATCGTCACCGATGAAGTCTTCGGCGGCGCGGCCCCCATTATGGATCTGACGGAAGTGCGCTGCCGCGAGAAACTCCTGCCCATGCTCGAAGCCGGCATCGTGCCGGTGATCACGGGCTTTGTCGGTTCCACCGTCAGCGGCGTTCCGTCCACCCTGGGTCGGGGCGGCTCCGACTTCTCGGCCGCCATCATCGGCGCCTGCGTTGATGCCGATGAGATTCAGATCTGGACCGATGTGAACGGCGTCCTCACGGCCGATCCGCGCATTGTGTCCGATGCGCGCAGTTTGAATGAATTGAGCTATGAAGAAGTCGCAGAGCTGGCCTACTACGGCGCCAAGGTTCTCCATCCGAAGACGGCAACGCCTGCCGTAGAGAAGAAAATTCCCCTGCGCGTGCTCAACACTTTCCAACCCAATCATCCCGGGACGCGCATCGTCGCACAGTCCCAGGCCGAGGGCGGCGGTACCGTGAAGGCCATCAGCGCGATTCGGGGCATGAACATGATCACGGTGGCGGGGCGGGGCATGATGGGCGTGCCCGGCATTGCCGCCCGCACCTTTGGCGCGGTGGCCAATGTGGGCGCCAACGTGCTCATGATCAGCCAGAGCAGCAGCGAGCAGAGCATCTGTTTCGTGGTACCGGAAGCCTCGGCTGAAACGGTCGTGGCCAGGCTGCGAGCCGAGTTTGAGAAAGAGCTGGCGCGTCACTACATCGATGACATCAGCGGCCATAGCGATGTCGTGATCGTCGCCATCGTCGGGGCGGGCATGCGGGGCACGCCCGGGTTGGCGGCCGGCATCTTCACTGCCCTGGGTGAGGCGCGCATCAATGTCATTGCCATCGCCCAGGGTTCCAGTGAGGCCAACGTCAGCCTTGTTCTGGAAGAGGCGCAGGTCGCCAATGCCTTGCAGGCCATCCACCGCAAGTTTGAGCTGCACAAGCCCACGGAGGCGCGCCTGCATCCCGAGGGAAGCTGAGCCCGATCGATTTTTCGGCACCCCTTGACCTGCTGTGCTATAATCGGCCGTAATTTCAGGAGTGGGTACAACGCAGTCCTTGTACCGACTCCTTTTTGTCAACAAACGCTCGTGCAGAATTCGTGCCTGGGCCCGCTTGCGCTGAGCGCCACGCCCGCTGAGCTTGTCGAAGCGTCCGCCGAGCCTGTCGAAGCGCCCAAGGCGCCCTTTACATTTCCGGAGAGCGATCTCATGCGGGAAGTTCCATTGATTGTACTGGGAATCGGCGGCGTCGGCCGCTCCCTCCTTTGCCAGATCATCAGCAACCGCAGACTCCACGCGGAACGGTACGGGCTCGCCCTCGAGGTGATGGCCGTCTG
>CAYZLP010000629.1:0-3680 GCA_964478635.1 uncultured Caldilineaceae bacterium | reverse complement strand
CCACCAGCAGATCGATGTCGCTCTCCGGCCGGTTTGATCCTGTCTGCGCCGATCCGAACAACGCCAATCGCGTGATATGATGACGGCGACAAAACTCAGCCAGCGTACTGGACCGGATTGGGAGTCGCTGGTTCATTCTTGTACCTCTACTCCTACTTCTTGGATGTGCTCAGGAAGTCCAGTGCAGTCCTGCCAATCTCTGAAAGGAGCTGACGCTAACCTGTGCGCGAAAATACTCATTGGCACCATTATAGCAGAATATGCGAACCAAGAGGACACCGTGTGAACTAGTGGCACATTCCGCACAGTAGAGCGAATCCCCAGCGACGTCGGACATGAGCGAGCGAACTTGCTCACCGAGAGGGCGCGCTGATTGCACAACTTCCCCGACCCGTTCGGCTCCGTGGGCGAGCAGTTAAGCAATGATGTCGCACACTGTACCCCATAGCAAGCCTCATTCATCCGCCAGTTCTCGTGCGAGGACCAACTCCCACTCGACGTAGCCCAAAGCAGCATAGAATGCTCTTGCCGCGTGGTTGTCTTCCCCTGTGTGAAGCACGATTTCTCTTACGTCTCTGGTTTTTGCGATTTCTTCCGCATAGCGCATAAGTGCTGAGGCGATCCCTTGGCGTCGATACTTCTCTTCGACGAACAGTTCCGTTATTTCGGCGTGGGCACCTACATAGAAAATGTTTGGGACGATGCGCAATCCGGCGAATCCAATCACGTGGTCATCAATAACCGCAACGATTGGGCTCTCAGCACACGCTGGATGTTGCATCCTACTCCAAATGGCCTCAGCGGTTTCGTCACCTTCGTTGAAGATGCCGTTGAGCCGCGCGAGACCGTGCATGTCTTCCTGGATTGCTACCCGGAATATGATGTTCGCTGACTCTGTCATCCTTTGCATCGGTGGCTCCAATTGCCCTGCGTTTCCATTGGCGTCGGCAGCCCGCCAAACGCTCAATGTTCGCCAATAGACCGCGCAACCGTCCGGATGCGGCGGGGTTGCCGTGAGGCTGTCGAACGGTGCGGCCGGATGATTGGCGAAAATCAGCCGGAACCAGCCCCAATCTGCCAACTACGCGGTCCATACGATGACGACAGCCGCCCTAACGCAGCGGTTTGCTCAGTTTGCGGCTGGCAGTCGTGAAGCCGAGCGTTTCGTAGAATTCGATGGCCGACCGGTTGAATGCCCAGACGTTCAACTCCATGCTTTCGGCCCCGGCCGCCACGGCCCAAGCCTGGGCTTGCTCCATCAGCGCCCGACCGATGCCGGCGCGCTGCGACGCCTGCTCGACCACCAATTCGTCTACCACGGCATAGCGCCGCGGCACGAAGATGGGCAGTTCAGGCGCCTGCCGGATGGCGACGCATACCAGGCCGACCAGCCGCTGCCCGACCTGGGCCACGAAGAAACCGGTGGCCTCGTCCTCGATCAGACCGAGCAGATAGTCCCGTTCCCGAGCAGCTCCCTTGGGCTCCTGGAAGATTCCGGGCAGCCTGTCCCGGTGCAGCGCATCCACTTCATCGAATAAGGTGCACAAACGCGCCAAATCGGAGGCGACTGCTTCTCGGATAGTCAACTCCATAGGCTCACCTCGCTCCGCGTGCCGCCAACGGAGCAGCGCCGCGCGCGGCAGCCAGCGCGTCCAGTTGCGCGCGCTCGTCGGCCGTCAGCGTGCCGTCCGGAATCGCGCCAAAGGCGGCTGCATCCGCCAGCACCCGGTCCGCCGCGTCGGGGAGCGCATCAGGTCCTTCCAGCCGGAAGGAGGCCGGCGACTGGGGCCCGAACAGGAGCGCCCGCGCGAGATCCGGCCAGCGCGCCGGGTCGGGCGCAACGCCTGCTTGATCGGCCAACAGCCGGGCCCAAGTGTGCATGCGCAACATAGGGGGTGGCCCGTTCCGGGGCTGTGATGCTGCAATGTGGGCCGTCATGACGGCCCGGGACGGGGCAGGCAGGCGCCCGCTCCACGTGTAGGCCACCCACCGCGCCTGCAGTTCAAGGGTCGGAAAGTAGGGACCTGACTGGTGGTAGACGCCCACGAGCGCCAGCCCGGGCAGGTCGGGGTGGAAGGTGTGATGGTAGAGGTCCGCCTGATCCACGTCGGGTGCGAGCGCCGCACGGGCCGTGGGGCCGAGAAAGGGGAGGGAGAGCGCGTAGCCGGTTGCGAAGATGATCGCGTCGACCTCCTCTGCGCTTTCATCCGTAAAATGGACCGTCCCGCCTTCGATGCGCTCGATCCAGGGGCGCGGCGCGATGCGGTCCTCGGCCACGAGCGCCAGATAGAACTGGTTTTGGGTGAAGCCCGCCTCGAATGGATCCTCCGACGCACAGGGCGCGCCGAACTGTGCAGGGTGGCCGCTGGTACGCAGGATGAGGGTCTTGAGCGCCGCGGCGCTCACTTCCTGCGGATACGCCTCGGCCGCCAGGGCCGCGTAGCGCGTGTAGACGCGGTGCTCAATGGGCACGCCGGCCAGAATCTTCTGGAGTACGTAGCGATGCCGGCGCGCTGCGACCAGGACGCGCGCTGCGCCCTGAAGCGCCAATTCACTCGCAATCTCCAGCGCACTAATGCTGTGCCCCGCCACCAGGACGCGCTGGCCGCGGTAGTGCTCGACGCCGCGGTACGACGCAGCGTGGGTCGAGCCGCCCCTGCCCACAAAGCCGATCAGCCCCTGAACCTCTGGCACGGCCGGCACGCGGTAGCGGCCCGGCGCGGCCACCACGTAATCGTAGCGCTCCTCCCACGTAGAGCCGTCCGCATGGGACGCGCGCACGTTCCATCCCTCCCCCGGCTGGCCGGGCTCAATCTCGATGACCCGGGTATGGAAGCGGGCGTCTTCAAGCGCGCCGACGTGTTCGGCGTAGTGGCGGAGGTACGCGCCGATCTGTTCGGCCGTCGGATAGGCGGGTGTACCGGGCGGATGGGGCAGGTCCGAGAACGCGGTCATGACGCGACTCGTATTGGTGCGCATGCCGGGCCACACGCTGCTTTGGGGTCCACCAACCCGCCACTGTCCGCCAACGTCGCTATCCTCCTCGATGAGGGTCGTGTGGAAGCCAACCTCTCGGAGCCAACGCGCGGTCACCAACCCGGCCGGACCGGCGCCGATGATCGCAACCGTGGGTATTGCAGCGTGCATAGCATTCTTCCTCTTCTCGGCCGTTGGGCGCACGTTTGATCTGATTGTAGACGGATGAATCAAAGAGAGTGGCGATATGGGCAAGATTCCCGGCGGGAAATCCGGGACAACGCATCGGGCAAGACTGTAGCGAAGCTTCTAGAAACGTTGGGAAACGCAAGCTGCCAGCGCGCGGGTTTGCGTCCCGACCGCGCCAGACTGCAGTATAGTCAAGGTGCAAGGCGGCGGCAAGTGGCGAAAATTCGTGCGGCGGGCGATCGAGCGAATATATCAATTGACGGCAAATGGACCGCGGATCGGCGCGGATAGGGCGAATTTTGCCGAATTGGAGGCGCCGGTGCTTGAGTCCGGGTCAGGCCCCGCAGAAGCTCAACGTGTACCGAGCCCGGTTGTCGAAGCCTGTTCTGAGCTTGTCGATGGAGTAGAAGTGCTTGCCAATGGTGACGGTCTTCCGCATCCGTGGGGCCGTCCTGAAAGACCCTTTGCCCTCCTCCCAACGTGGATGTTAGACTTGAATACCTACTGAACGCGGG
>CAYZLP010000628.1:0-3683 GCA_964478635.1 uncultured Caldilineaceae bacterium | reverse complement strand
TTTCTGGACGCGGAAGAGACGCAGCAGCAGACCCGCGATGCCTACTCGGCCGCCGGCTATGACCGTCTTGCACAGGTAAAGGCCATCTATGATCCCGAGGACCGCTTCTGCCATGGTTTCAATATTCCGGTCGGCCGTGCGTGACCGGGGAAGAGGGGAAAGATGAGAGATTGGAGATCGGGCCGGTTGTTCCGCAACCCGGCCATACCCAGGGAAGCGAGTCGCCGGCAAAACGCTGTGCTCCGTTTCCCGTACGGGTACATTGTGTTGACGGCCCTTGTGTTGGCGCTGGCAGGATGTGCGCCCATCACGCCGGAAGCTGATGGCCAATCATTGGCGAGCGCCCCGTTGCCGCCTGCGACCGGCGGCGCTTTCGTGGCTCCCGCAGAGGCGCCGGCCGCCTGCCTGGCGCCCGATGGCGAGCACCGGCTCTGGGTGGATGAGGTTCTGGGGTACTGCCTGATCATTCCGGGCGACTATGCGGCTCATCCGTTGCCCCAGGGAACGGCGCTGGTACAGGGGAATGTGATGAACCACGTCGCGCCGCGGGTCGAGGTGACGGTGGAAGATCCGGCCGGGCGTACGCTCGAGGCGAGCGCAGAGAGCGTGGCTGCAGAGTTTGGGCTGCCCGGAACGCCGCCTGCGCCCGCGCCCATCCTCGTGGACGCTATGGCGGGTGTGCTGTTGGACAACCTGCCCGGTCAGGATCTCAACCGGCGCGTGATCGTGCTTGCGAACGGTCGTCTCTACCACCTCTTCTTCACGCCCCTGGGCGAGGAGATGGATGCCTTCTATCCGGCCGTCATCGGATCCATCCGCTTCTTGGACGCGGCTGAGGGCGAGACGAACGATGGTCAGGCCGGACCCCGGTTGGTCTATCGGAGCACGCAAGCCGCAGGATCCGACGGCGCCGCCTGCGCCGGCATGGATCTCGCCACCGATGGAACCGCGACGCTGCTGGCGTGTGACGGTACGCAGGTGGTGCAATCGCTGGGCGACGGTCACGCGGCTGAGTGGCAGGCGTTTCAGCAACGCCTGGGCGATTTCGAGCTCGCGGCGCTGAACGAGTCGCTCACGGTGAGGGGCGCAGACGGCGTAACGGACCCCGCCTGGCAGCGGGCGCTGCTGGCCTGGACGAGTCTCGTGCACGCCGAATTGAGCACAGGTCGCACGACTGCGGCCGGCCCAACGGCCCTGAGTTGGTTTCCGGGGGCACTTCCGGCCGCTCCCGAACGTTGTACCCATGTAACTGTGTTGACTTATGGGTATGCCTATGCTGACCTGGTGGAGTGCCCAAGCGGCCGGATGGTCGAGCGACAGGGCGGCTGGTTGACCGACGCCGAGCTGGCACAATTCGATGGTTGGCTGTATGGGTTCGCCCCCTTCTATCGGGACGACAATTACCTGGACGGTCGGGGCGTTGCGCAAATGGATGAAGAGGCCGGCGCTGTGCTCGAACAATGGGCTGCCGATCTCCATACCCGGCTGGCCGCGCAGGAATGAATTTGGTATGCAGGGCTATCGTTGAAATGGCGATCGGATGTACCGATCACAGATCCACAGAGGAGAGTATGAGTATGAAGCAGAGTCGTTGGATGAAAACAGCAGGCTTCGGCCTGGTCGTATTGGCCGTGCTTGTCATGGGATTGGCCACAGGTCTCCGACCGGGGCCGGCGCCCGTCCTGGCTCAGGATGGGCCCGCCACGTCGGTGCAGCGCTATATCCGGGTAGTCGGAGAGGGCTCGGTCCGCATCAAGCCGGACGTCGCCAAGACCACCATCGGGGTGGAGACGGTCAAGCCGAGCGTCAAGGAGGCCAGCGAAGAGAACGCGGTGATTCTCGACCAGGTGCTGAGCGCTCTGCAGGCTGCGGGCATTGCCGAGAACGATGTGCAGACCGCTGGCTTCAACATCTATGCCGAGCCTTACACCCTACCGGAGAGCAATCCCCTGGATGCGCCCCTGGTGCGCTATCACGTCATCAACCAGGTGCAGGTGACCATACGCGACATCGATCGCGTCGGCGACATCCTGGACGCGGCCATCGAAGCCGGGGCCAACAGCACCTATGGCGTTGAGTTTCATCTCGAAGACCGGGACGAGGCCCGTTCACAGGCGCGGGCAGCAGCCGTTGCCAATGCCGCGGCCCGGGCCGATGAGCTTGCCCAGTTGAATGATGTGACGGTGGGGCCGGTGCTCAGCATCAGCGAGGTGATCGGCTCGGAGGCCTATCTCGGTGCGGGCGCGATGCAGGGTGCGCCCTTCCTCGGCGGTGGCGGCGGCGGCACCTCCATCGCGGCCGGTGAACTGGAAGTGGCTGTGCAAATCCAGGTAACCTACGCCCTGGAGTAGCCTGCTGAGTCGTCAATTCACTTGACGGCTATCCGCGATAATGACATCGCACAAGGTGACAGTCACTGGCACGGCGCCGGCTGGTCAAAGGCGACTCGCTGTGCCCGTGACTGTCACCTGTCAACGACTACGAACGGCGCTGCGGACGCCGGCCGGTCAAAGGCGACCCGCTGTGCCCGTGACTGTCACCCGGCCACAACAATACTCTGCTGCGACGCCACCTTGCCTATCGGCCCGTGCTCGGTCAAAATAGACCTGTTCCCTCCACCGAAAGAGCCCACCGGAACCCTCGCCGGTCACGCGGCGTTGATGTGATCTCTGCCCAGGCGGGAAACTTACCAACGAGGTAGCGACAGGAGAAAGGATGCTGACCGTGCCGGAAGCCGAATACCCCTTCCGCAATCTGGTTTTTCAGGGCGGAGGCATGAAAATGTTTGCCTATCACGGCGCGCTCCAGGTCTTGGAGGAAGCGGACATTCTTGAGGGAATCGAGCGCGTCGCCGGCGCGTCGTCGGGATCGCTCACGGCCATGCTGGTCAGCCTGCGCCTGCCTGTTGCCAAAACGATTGAACTCTTTCAGCAGTTCGACTATAGCCGCATTCCAGAGGCAAATGGGTCGTCGATGGACGAGGATCCGGAGGCAGGAGACCCGGGGCATCGTACTGTGCCGCCGTCTGCAGATGCCGAAACCGCACCCGCACGGGATGAAGCGCCGGCGGTGAGCCCGGAGGATTCCAGGCCCCTGTGGGAGCAGCTGGCCACTGGCGAGTGGGCGCAGAATCTTCAGGGCGTCGTCGGCAACGTAAAAGCGGTGATGCGGCTGGTGAATCAACACGGGTGGTATGCCAACCGGAATCTTTACCGGTGGATGGGCGACGTCATTGCCGATCAGGTGGGCGATCGGCGGGCGACCTTCCGCGATTTTCAACGCCAGGGCCGGCGCGATCTCTACGTTATCGCCACGAATTTGTCCCACCAGCGCGCGGAAGTCTTCAGCGTCGACACAACGCCGGATGTGGCCGTCGTCGATGCCCTCTTGCTTTCCCAGTCGATTCCCCTCTTTTTCGAAGCGCCCCGCTTTGATGGCCGGCAATTGGGGCAAGGCGACTACTACACGGATGGCGGCGTCCTCGACAACTTTCCCGTGCAGCTCTTTGATGAACCGCGTCATGTTTACGCGCGCGCCAATTTCGTAGACGGCATCAACCACGAAACCCTGGGCTGCCGCCTGTTCACGCCCCGGGACTGTCAGGAACCGGCCCAGATTCGGACATTGGTCGATTTTGTGGTCAATCTTTTCCTCACCATGAACGCGGCGGAAGACATCGCCTA
>CAYZLP010000627.1:0-3692 GCA_964478635.1 uncultured Caldilineaceae bacterium | reverse complement strand
CCAAGACAGGAGTAACGAACATGGCATCTATGACTGTCACACGGGATCCGCCGGTGAAGGACGAGGTCGCGCTGGATCGGGAGCATGGACTCTTTCTCCTGCGCGAAATGTTGCGGATCCGGCGCTTCGAAGAGAAGTCGGCCGAACTCTACAGCGCAATGAAAATCCGGGGCTTCCTCCACCTCTACAATGGCGAAGAGGCGGTAGCGGTCGGGGTTATGCAGGCGCTCCAGCCCGAGGACAACCTCATCGCAACCTATCGAGAGCATGGCCAGGCCCTGGCCCGGGGCATGGATCCCGGCGCGGTCATGGCCGAACTCTACGGCAAGATGGAAGGCTGCGCCCGGGGTCGCGGCGGCTCCATGCACCTCTTCGACAAGGAGACTCGCTTCTACGGCGGCAACGCCATCGTGGGGGGCCACCTGCCGCTGGCAGTGGGCATGGCCCTGGCCGACAAGCTGCGCGGCATCGACCGCGTCACCTGCTGCTTCTTCGGCGACGGCGCCGTGGCCGAGGGCGAATTTCACGAATCTCTGAACCTCTGCGCCCTGTGGGAACTGCCGGTGCTCTGGATCTGCGAAAACAACCGCTACGGCATGGGCACTGCGCTGGAATATTCGGAATCCGAAACGGACATCGCCAAGAAGGCGGCAAGCTACAAGATCAAGGCCAAGGCCGTCGACGGCATGGATGTACTTGCCGTGGAAGAGTTAGCCGCGCGCTTCGCAGAAGAGATACGCGCCGGCAAGGGACCGCGCTTCATCGAGGCCCAGACTTATCGCTTCCGGGCCCACTCCATGTTTGACGCCGAACTCTACCGCAAGAAGGAAGAGGTCGAGGAGTGGAAGCACCGCGACCCCATCACCATCCTCTATCAGGAACTAGACGAGCGAGGCCTGGTCACGCAGGAAGATCTGGATCGGATGGAAGCCGAGGTCGCCAAAGAGGTCGCCGCTGCGGTGGATTTTGCCGAAAACGGCACGTGGGAGCCGGTCGAGGAACTGACGCGCTTTGTCTACAGCGACAACGGGCACGAGACCACCTATCCGGACTGGCCCGCCCAGGTGACGGAGACGCGTGAAGTCACCTTCCGCGAGGCCCTGCGTGAAGCCATGCGCCAGGCCATGACGGAAGACGAGCGGGTCTTCCTCATGGGTGAGGACGTAGGTCGCTACGGCGGTTGCTTCGCGGTGAGCATGGGCCTATTCGAGGAGTTCGGCCCGGAACGCATTCGCGATACGCCGCTCTCCGAATCGGCCTTTACCGGGGCTGGCATCGGCGCGGCCCTGGCCGGCATGCGCCCCATCGTCGAGGTTATGACCTGTAACTTCAGCATGCTGGCCTCCGACCAGATCCTGAACAACGCAGCCACGATTCTCCACATGTCGGGCGGCCTGTTCAACGTCCCGGTGGTGATCCGCATGTCGACCGGCGGCGGCAAGCAGTTGGCGGCGCAGCACTCTCACAGTCTGGAGGGCTGGTACGCCCACATTCCGGGCATCAAGGTGATCACCCCGGCCACCATCGAGGATTTCCGCGGCATGCTGCTCACGGCGCTGGAAGACCCGGATCCGGTGCTGATCTTCGAGAATTCGCTGCTCTACAACCACAAGGGCGAGCTGCCCGCGGACGCGGGCAAGGTGCCCATCGACAAAGCCAAAGTCATGCGCGAGGGACGCGATCTGACGATCCTGACCTACAGCGCCAGCCTCTGGCGCGCCCTGGAGGCGGCGGACACGCTGGCCGAACAGGGCATCGACTGCGAGGTCATCGACCTGCGCACGCTGCGGCCGCTGGATGATGAGACCATCATGGCGTCGGTGGCCAAGACCCATCGCGTCCTTATCGTCGACGAAGGCTGGCGCAGCGGCGGCATCTCGGCCGAGATCGCCGCCCGCATCATGGAGCAGGCCTTCTATGAGCTGGACCTGCCCGTCGAGCGTCTCTGCGGGGCCGAGGTACCCATGCCCTATCCGAAGCATCTGGAAGAGGCCGCCATGCCCCTGGCGCCGGATATCGTGGCTGTGGCGCAAAGGATGGTGAACCATGACTGATTTCGTCATGCCCAGCTTGGGCGCGGATATGGAGTCCGGCCGGCTCATCGAGTGGTTGGTCAAGCCGGGCGATACCGTGAAACGCGGGCAAACCATTGCCGTCGTGGGCACGGAAAAGGGCGAGATCGATGTCGAAATCTGGCAGGAGGGCGTGATTGGCTCGCTGGTCGTCGACGAAGGCGCCGAAGCCAAGGTGGGTGCTGTCCTGGCAACCATCGTGACCGAAGGTGAAGAGATCCCGTCGCCGGCGGTCAAGGAAGCAGCGGCGGCGCCAGAGCCGGTAGCCGTGGCGGGCGGACCGCCCTCCCGGACTGCGCCGGCGCCGCCCGAGACCAATGGCCATCGCATCCGCATCTCACCGCTTGCCCGCAAGCTCGCCGACGAACTTGGCGTGGACCTGCACAAGGTCCATGGAACCGGGCCGCATGGCGCGATTAGCCGGGCGGATGTAGAGGCCGAGGCGGAGGTTCAGGCGGAGGTTCAGACCAAGGCTGAGGCGGAGGCTAAAGCGAAGCCCGAGTCGAAGGCAAAAGTCAAGGCAGAGGCTGGAAAGCAGGGGGTGCGGCAGGAGAAAGGTGGCGATGGGTTTCAGGCGGGTATGCGCAAGGCGATTGCGGCGGCCATGGCCCGTTCCAATACCGATATTCCCCACTACTACCTGGAGACGCGAATCGACATGCGCGCGGCCCTGGCCTGGCTGGAAGCGGAGAACCTCAAGCGCTCGATCAAGGACCGCGTGCTGCCCGCTGTGCTCCTGATCAAGGCTGTGGCCCTGGCCTTGGCCAAGAAACCGGAACTGAACGGCTACTGGGTCGACAACGGATTCCAAGCCCAGGAAGCCATCAACATCGGCTTTGCCATTGCCCTGCGCCAGGGCGGCCTGATCACGCCGGCCATTTTCAACGCCGATCTCAAGGGCATGGATGAATTAATGGCCGACATGCGCGACCTCATCATGCGCACCCGCTCGGGTCGCCTGAAGAGTTCGGAAATGACCGACGCCACGATTACGCTTACCAGCCTGGGTGACATGGGCGTCGAAAAGGTCTATGGCGTCATCTATCCGCCCCAGGTTGCACTGGTAGGATTCGGCAAAGTCGCCGACGAAGTCTGGGTCGAGAACGGCATGATCGGCGTGCGCCCCGTGGTCCACGCCACCCTGGCCGGTGACCACCGGGCCAGCGATGGCCGGACGGGCGCCGAGTTCCTGGACATTCTGAACAAGCTGCTGCAAGAACCGGACCAGATGTGGACCGAATAACCTGAAAGGAGCAACCATGGTTGCCACCAAGACTTATACCGCCGCCGAGTTGGAGGCGCTGAGCATCGAGCTGCTGGGACAAATTGCTCCGGAGGCCGATTTCGATGAATTGGAGGCAGATGAAGATATCCGCGAGGCGCTGGACATCGATTCGTTCGACTTCCTGAATTTTCTCATCGCGCTCAATGAGAAGCTGGGGGTCGAGATTCCCGAGGCGGATTACGGCCAGCTCAACACCATGGAGGAGTTGATTGCGTATCTACAGGCGCGGCTGTAGGCGCGCAGCCTCACCCTGCTTTGACGCTTAAGGCGTCAAAGCTGTCCCTCTCCACTGGGTGGAGAGGGACGCGAAGCCTCCGTCAAGGAGGCGAAGCAGG
>CAYZLP010000626.1:0-3694 GCA_964478635.1 uncultured Caldilineaceae bacterium | reverse complement strand
TACACCCACTATTTCGCCGTTTTCCTGCTGCTTGCCCTGGCCATCGCCTTCGCCGGCGACGTGATCCGCGCTCGATCGTCCTATCTCTCACGCTCCCAGCCTCCCCGCCTCGGCCGCTATATCTCTGCCAATCTTGCCGTTTTCCTGCTCTACCTCCCCTGGCTCATCGTCATGTTGACCCAACTGCGTGAGGACAGCAGTTACTGGCAGGGCGCCTTCAAGCTGGGCGAGGCCTTGCGCCAGGTCGCGGTCAGCTTCACCAGCGGCGAAACCGTCTTTGAGACTGACGGGATCTGGTTTCTCTTGTTTCACATTCTCATCACCGGCTTTGCCGTCACGCTCCTCTGGCGCGCGCAGAACCAACGCCGCGGCCTTCGCTACGGCGCCCTCTGGCTTCTGGTGCCCGTGGCCGCGGTTTTGCTGCTGGCCCTCTTCATCCCCAAATTCAACGCACGCTATGTGATGCTGGCCCTGCCGGGACTACTGATTTTGTGGGGGGGAGGATTGGTACGTCGTACAGAGTCTATGAGATTGAGAGATTCGGAGATTGACGCTTATCAATCTCCCAATCTCCCGATCTTCCAATCTCTACTTCCGTTACTTTCCATCCTCTTCCTCACCACCACCTTCCTCTATGCCAACGTCAACTGGTTCACCAACCCGGCGTTTTCGAAGGATGATTGGCGGGGAGTGGCGGAATTCTTGCGGCCGCGTCTGGGCGAGGAGGAGGCCATTGCCCTGATCAGCGGTCATGCCTGGCCCGTTTGGGATTACTATGCGCCCGATCTGCCGGCCGTGCGCCTGCCCGATCTGCGGATTCTGGACGTGAATGCGGTGCTTGACTTTGCCGACACGGCTCAGCCCCTGCGGGAGGCGCTCGATCCACTATCGGATCGCCCCGGCATCTGGCTCATCGGCTGGCAGGATGACGTCATCGATCCCACAGGCGTCGTGCCGGTCCAGTTGACCATCGCCGGTAAAGAGAAGGGCTTGGATACCTATTATTGGGGCCTGTCGCTGCGGCGCTTTTCGCAACTGAAGACTCACTGGATACCAGAGGCGCCGCCCATCGCGCAGCCGACGGAGATCCAGTTTGGGGAGCATCTGCTGTTGCGCGGCTACGGTGCGATCGACAATGGCGATCTGCTTCTCTTCTGGCAGCGTACACCGGGCAAAATCCTGACGGCATCCGACTTCGTCATTGCGGGAGAAGTCTTCGACGCGGCGGGCAACCAGATCGGCGTTCTGCCCACTATGCCGCCGGCCGGTTTCGCCTATCCGCCCCACCGCTGGCCGGACGAGCGCATCGCCATGGGCGTCATTCCCGCCCAGGCCTGGCTTGGCCAGGAGCCTGCACCGGGTACATACCGCGTGGACTTACACGTATATGACAATGCCGGTTCGGCGCCCACGGCGTTGCTCACCCCGGATGGCGCCAACAACGTAACCCTTGCCCCCATCGAGGTCGTGATCGAGTAGAGACGTTGCATTGCAACGTCTCTACGGCGGCGCATTGCAACGTCTCTACGGCAAGGCATTACAACGTCTCTAAAGCGGACATATGCCACGCGCCATTCACAATTCTCCGTTCACTATTTTCCATTCACTATTTTTCTTCAACCGTTCCACCCCTACGCATGCACCCGGTACGCCATGGCCTCCTCGACGCGCCGGCGCGCGAGCTGCTGCGCTGCCACTACGGTCGGGATATCCTCACTCAGCGCACGCCGCAGGACTTCTTCCACGTTGTGCCCGATGGCGGCCTCAATGGCGACCAGGGCCTGTCGCTCCGTGCCGCCGTGGTATTCGACGCCGGCGCAGATAACCCCGCCGGCATTGGCGATGAAGTCGGGGATGTAGAGTACGCCGTTTTGGTGCATCCACGCCTCCGCTTCCGGCGTCGCCGGAATGTTGGCCCCGGGCAGAACCATGCGCGTGTTGAGGCGACCGACGTTTTCTCCCGTCAATACATCCGGGCGCGCGGCCGGAATCCAGATGTCGCACGCCACGTCGACGAGGGACTCCAGGGAAAGCGGCTCACCGTCCGGATAGGCATGAACGCTGTTGCCCTGCTTCTTGAATGCAATCAACCGCGCCACGTCGAGGCCGGCTGGGTCGTAGATTGCCCCGCCGCTGTCGGCCACCGCCACGATGCGCGCGCCCTTGGTCGCCAGGAAGCGGGCTGCATGAGTTCCGACTGCACCAAAACCCTGGATGACGACGGCGGCATCATGGAGGGCAAGGCCCACCGCCGGGGCGGCCGCTTCTGCAGCCACGGCCAAGCCAAAGCCCGTCGCGCCGATCTCATCCAGCGGAATGCCGCCCATGACCCGGGGCAGGCCTACCGCGCGGTCGATTTCGTCCTTTACCCAGGCCATGCAGCGCTCATCGGTGCCCATGTCGGGGCCGGGAATGTAGTCGGTCAGCGTGCGGATCGACCGGGCAAAGGCGCGCAGCAGTTGCTCCTTGTGGAGCGGATCGCAGCCGGGGTCGGCCACGATGCCCGCCTTGCCGCCGCCATGCGCCAATCCTGCCGCCGCATTCTTGAAGGTCATTGCCCGGGCCAGCCGCGCCACCTCCGTGACGTCCACATCGGGCGCCATGCGCACGCCGCCGATGGCCGGCCCGCAGGCCACATTGTCCACAACGACGATGGCCTCCAGACCGGCCGCCGCATCATGGAGCACGACCGTCATGGCCGGCCCCAGATCGTCGAACAGTTCGGGCTGCAAGGCAAACTCAATTTTGGGCGCCATTGTTGCTCTCCTCCCGGACGTAACTTTCGTCATGGCGAATCAAGAGCACCGGGCACGGGCTGTGCTGCACGACTTTGGCCGCCACGCTTCCGGCCGGCCAACGCGTCGCGCCACCGCTGCCGTGCGACGACATGATAATCAGGTCGACCTCCTCGTTCAGGGCCACGAAGAGAATATCTTCGGCGGGTGAAGTATCGAAGACCACTTCCCGGACTCGAATTCCCTCACTGCGCAGGTCCAGACGCCGGTTGCTCAGGTAGTGTTCGGCCTCTCGATGACTGTCTTGGAGCGCTTCTTGAATCCATAGACTTTCGGGGTGCGCGACCACCCGCGACGGAATCGGGACGTCCAAGACGCGCAGCAGGATTATCTCCGCGTCGTACCTGGCGGCCAGGGATGCGGCCACCGGCAGGGCGCGTTCGGAAAGGGCCGACCCATCTAGAGGAACCAGAATGCGTTTGATTGTCCACATGGTTTCCCTCCTCCTAAAGTGATTTGGCCTATAGTGATTTAGCATCGATCGAAGGCGCATGAGGGATGTCTCACGTGCGCCCCCGGTTACTCCCAGCATGGCACAATGCCGGCTACAGATTGGCTACAAAACCATTCCGGTTTGGTTGGAGAATCCCGTTCATCTTGGCGATCGGTTGGCGTTCTGCTAGACTGATCGCTATGGATAGAGAACTGGATCGTCCTTTGGACGAGTTAACGCAAGATGAAGCCGTTGTGCGCCGGGCGCCCGCGTGCCGGGCCGGCCGCTGCGAAGGCGGGCCGATTCCCTGGTGCCAACTCTTGTGGATCGTGGTTCTGGCGGCTTTCATGCTGGCCGGCTGTGGCCGGCTGGCCTTTGACGTCGGGCCGCTTCTATATGATGCCCAAATCGCGCCTGATTTCATTTCGCCCAATGCCGACGGCGAGCAGGATGTGACGGAGATCGC
>CAYZLP010000625.1:0-3696 GCA_964478635.1 uncultured Caldilineaceae bacterium | reverse complement strand
CGACGGTCGGCTGGGCGACACGATTCTGCTCGACCGCGTTCAGGATGCGCTACAGATCAAGGACATGAACGACATCATGCAGCGCCTCTACTTCGACGGCATGGACAAAAGCAAGATTGCGGCACTGGCTCCCCTGGTTCTGGATGCGGCCCGCGCAGGCGATCGGATCGCCCGGGAGTTGGTAGATGAAGGCATGGGACAGCTGGCGGCTTGCGTCGATGCCGTGGCGCGGCGCTTGCAGATGACGGGAGCGCCGGTAGAGATTGCGCTGGTCGGGGGTCTTTTCCGGGCGGAAGATGTGATACTCGAACCCTTCCGCGCTGCCGTCGCCCACTATCTCGCCTCCTTCGAGCTACGCACGCCTGAGTTGAGCCCGGCCGCGGGCGCCGCGCTCCTGGCGCTCGACATGATCGGCGCCGCAGCAAGCCCAGCTGCGCTGCAGGCGCTACAGCAAAGGTCGAGTGAAGAAGAGTAATGCGACACATATCGCTGAATGGCGCATGGGCAAAACGATGAATCCAAGAGTGATTGATTTCCGCTACGCGCCGCAGTCTGTCTGGACCTGCATCGGCAGGCCGGACGATCCCTTTAAGAGCCTGGTACGCGAGGATGGCGCACTGCTCTACCGTTTTACAAGCCGGGGATTGGACGTCTGGCGCTTCGAGCGCGTCTACGCGTTCGACTTCTTCACCGACCAAGATCCGGTAGAGATTGCCCAAACGACGGAGTCGGCTCAAGTCCCGGTCGTTACCACACGATTGCGCTATCCGAGGGCAACGCTGACGCTGCAGAGCTTCGGCCACGTCCACGACCACGGTCGCCGTACCGACGTCGTAATCTGGACCATTGAGGCCGCGCCCGATGTAGCCGAGTTCGTCACCTCGTTCCGGGTGACTGCACAGGCGCCCTATCACTATTTCGCGCCCCCCACCCTGGCACCCGGTCAGCGTATCTATATGGCCCAAGAGGAAGGACGCCCCGAAACCGACTTCTGGGCGACCGTTATGCAACACCACGTTGAACCGCCCAACGCAGCGCCCATTGGGCCTCTGGCCTTTGTATCCGCACCTTACCCCTTGCGCACGGTCCATGCCCGGGGTTTTGGGCCCGACAGCGGGCTGGGCACGGAGCTCTTCGCGGTCGGCAGTGGACGGGTTGCCCGGGGCGCACTTTTCTTCCCCCAGAATCATGACGATACGGCTACCTTCGACCTGACCTGGGCGGAGACGGCCTTGGAACAAGAACGCGCCTACTGGCAAGATCTGCCCCTCCAACACCTAACCCTCAAAACGCCGGATGCAGCCGTCAACGACATGCTTACCGCCTGCGCCCGCAATATCCTCCAGGCGCGGGAGATAGAGGATGGGCTGCCGGTTTTCAAAGTGGGCCCCACGGTCTACCGCAATCTCTTTATCGTCGACGGCCATTTCTTTCTGGAGGCGGCCCGTTATCTCGGCTACGCAGAGGATGCCGATGCCGGCGTGGAGACACTCCTGCGCCGTATCCAGCCTGACGGTTCCGTTACGCTGATTCCCGACCACAACAAGGAGACAGGCATCGCGCTGGCAACCCTGGTCCGTCAGAGTGAGCTGAGCGGCGATTGGCAGGGTTTGCGCACCCACTGGCCCCAGGTGCAGCGCATGGTAACCTACATTCGCAGTCTGCGCCGCAGGGCCAACGAACTCGAAACCGATCACCCCTCCTATGGCCTGATGCCGCCGGGCTTCTGTGACGGCGGCCTGGGAGGCAAGCGACCGGAATATTCGACTGCCTTGTGGACCCTTTTCGGGTTGAAGGAGATCACGCGCGCGGCCGACCTCCTCGGTTTCGAGGAGGACAAACGCGCGTTCCAGGCTGAACTCGACGGTCTATTGGCCGATTTTCACCGCTGCGCAAGTCGCGACATGCAGGCCCTTGAGGACGGTACGCCCTATTTACCCCTGCGCATTCCTCAGGGAAGCAGCGATCACCATTGGATTCCCGATTATCCCCTTGACGTCCCCCCCTGGCACCACGTAAACCCCGGGACGGGAACATGGGCGCTGGCCCAGGCCATCTATCCTGGCCAAATCTTCGCTGAGAACGATCCAATCGTGGAGAACTTCTGCCGGCTCCTGGAGCAACTCGACGATGCCGAGGGCATCCCGGAAGGAACAGGATGGCTGCCCTATCGCGCGTTGTGGCCCTATGCCGCATCCTTCTATGCCCACGCCTGGCTATACGCCGGGCGGCCCGACAAAGCCATCGACTATCTCTATGCCTTCGCCAATCATGCTGCCGTGACCCGCGTGTGGCGCGAGGAACAGGCTTTGACGACAACGCAGCATGGGCAGTTCTTTGGCGATATGCCCCACAACTGGGCCTCGGTCGAATTCATCCGCCTGGCACGCAATCTGCTCGTCTTTGAGCGCGGGATGGGATTGGAATTGCTGTATGGCCTCCCGCCAGAATGGCTGCAGCCGGGCAAATCGCTTGTCGTCGAAGCCATACCAACCCGCTTTGGTCCTGTCACCGTCCAGGTGCACATCGACAAAGCCGGGCACGGCACAATCAGCGCCAGGACGGAGACCGGGCGCCATCTCGCACCGGACAGAGTCGCGTTGCGGCTACCGGACGGCTATCGGATCGCCGAGGTCCTGGTGGGCGAAGTCTCAGGTCCGCTCGATGAGCGTATCATCCTCTTACCGCCCGACAGGGAGATTCGTCTCCGGCTCGAAGCCGAATCCCGCCCCTAAGATCCATCCTGCACAAAATCCCAAACAGTAAACCATCCCACTAGTCACAGGCATATGCCTTGGGGTATACTGGTATGGCCTGATGTGAATGTTGCGCCAGAAATTCAAAGCTTCTCTCTGCGGCGCCAACCGGTTGTCGATTTCTGCCGGGACTCACCAGGGCACAGATCTTGTGATTTTGTGGAGGAAATTGCATGAAAGGCAACTGGAGTCGCAATGCCTTTGTCTACCTGCTCATCCTGGTAGCCGGCGCGGCGCTCTTTTTTAACATCTACCGGCCGACCGAGGAGCAGCAGCAGATCACGCTGAGCCAGCTGGCCGAATCGATCAAGGCGGGCAACGTCGAGCAGGTTGTCGTCTCTGACGCGGAGGTTGAAGTCACGACTGCTGCCGGCCAGCTGCCGCAAATTACCCGGCGAGAAAATGGCGTCCCCCTGACCGAAACCTTGCTGGGGCTGGGCGTCACGTCCGAGCAGCTGGCCCAAGTCAAAATTCAATATGAGGCGCCGGGCAACAGCGGCAACTGGCTTGCCCTGGTGGTCAATCTTCTACCGCTGCTCTTTATCGTCGGTCTATTTTTCTTTCTCTTCCGTCAGACTCAGGGATCGAACAATCAGGCCCTCTCCTTTGGCAAGAGCAAGGCCCGGATGTTTACGGGCGACAAGCCGACCGTCACGTTTCAGGATGTGGCCGGCGCGGATGAGGCCAAGCAAGAGCTAGAGGAGATTGTGGAATTCCTGCGCGAACCGCAGAAATTTGCGGCGCTAGGCGCGCGCATTCCCAAGGGCGTATTGCTGGTCGGCCCGCCGGGTACGGGCAAGACGCTCATGGCCAAGGCGGTCTCGGGCGAGGCCGGCGTGCCCTTCTTCAGCATCTCGGGCTCCGAGTTTGTGGAGATGTTCGTGGGCGTGGGCGCCAGCCGCGTGCGCGATCTCTTCGAGCAGGCCAAGCGCAACAGTCC
>CAYZLP010000624.1:1638-3697 GCA_964478635.1 uncultured Caldilineaceae bacterium | reverse complement strand
ACATGGCCGATCTGTCCGAGCCGACCGGCGCGACCAACTACACCGAGTGGAGCAATCCGGAATGGTTCTCCCGCTGGGCTCAGCTGTCACAAATACGTGATGCTGACGAGCAGCGTGCCCTGGTCAACGAGATGTTGGAGATCTTCTACAACGATCCGCCTTGGCTCCTGCTCTACTTCCAGCCTGACTTCTACGGCGTGAGCAATGCCGTGGATTGGGATCCGCGTCGTGACGAGAAGATCGACGTGGTCAACGCGATGCCGGCCGAATAGGCAGCATCTGAATTGATGCAGAGGCGGCAGACGGATTGACGGCCTGCCGCCTGCCTCCATACTCTCCTTGGGAATGGTGAGCGGTGTGGGGCGCTCATTCCGGAAATGGCACAACCGGCCTGTCTGTGGCAGAATACCGTTGTACCGTGACCAGAGTGAGTCAGCCATACGCCGCTCACCCCAAACAAACACCTATCCTTACGAGACGCTGCTTAACGCATGGGGAACTACCTGGTTCGACGTCTTCTCCAAACGATCATCGTCATCTTTGGCGTGACTCTGCTCACCTTCCTGAGCCTTCATTTGGCCGGAGATCCGACACTGCTCTACGTCAGCGAACGCGCTTCGGAGGAAGAGATTGCCGAGACGCGCGCCAAACTGGGCTTCGACAAGCCCCTCTACCAGCAATACATCACCTTCGTGGGCAATGCCGCCCAGGGAGACTTCGGCAACTCACTGCGTACCCGGACGCCGGCCTTTGAACTGGTTCTGGAGCGCCTGCCCGCTACCATTGAGCTGACCCTCTTTGCCATGTTCATCGCCATCTTTTTGGCCATACCCATCGGCATACTTGCAGCCATGAACCGCGGCACCCCGCTGGATGGCGGCGTCATGCTTTTTGCTATGTTCGGCCAGTCTATGCCGAGTTTCTGGCTTGGGATCATGTTGATCCTGATCGTCGGCCTGCGTTTGGGTTGGCTGCCCATTTCGGGGCACGTGCCGGTGATTCAGCCCATGTTGGACGGCGACTGGGCCACGGCCATCCGCAACATTCCCGACGCGATCCGGCACCTGATCCTGCCGGGCATCACGCTTGCGACCTTTTCCCTGGCCCGCAACGCCCGCTTGATTCGCTCATCGATGTTGGAAGTGCTCTCCCAGGATTACATTACCACTGCCAAAGCCAAAGGATTGCGCACCTGGACGGTTGTGGGTCGTCACGCCTTCCGCAATGCGCTCATCCCGTTCATCACTATCGTGGGCCTGGAATTCGGCTTCTTGCTCAGCGGCGTTGTCGTCATCGAGACGGTCTTCTCCTGGCCCGGCGTGGGACGTCTGGTCTTTAACTCGATCAACCAGCGGGACATTCCCGTGGTTCAGTCGGCCGTCATTTTCTTCTCGCTGCTTTTCGTCTTCCTCAATCTAATCGTCGATCTCGTCTATACGATGCTCGATCCACGCATTCGTCTGAACTAGCGCCATGGCTGAATCCGTACAGAGCCCGTCCGCACTGACAGAGCACGCCGTCACCACCGATGCCAATGCGATCCGTCTTTCACCGCCTTGGTGGCGCCAGGCGAGCGCCAGCTTGGCCCGGTCCAAGTGGCCCATTCTTGCCATCGTGATTCTGCTGGCATTAACCTTCGTCGCCATCTTTGCCGAACAGATCGCGCCGGCCGACCCCAATCGCCAGAATCTCATTCGGCGTCTGCAGCCGCCCTTGACCCGGGCCGAAGATGGCAGCATGGAATACTGGCTGGGTAGCGACGGTCTGGGCCGCGACGTGCTTTCTCGGCTGATTTACGGTGCGCGCATTTCCATTCTGGTCGGTCTCATGGCCGTGATTCTGGGGGGACTTGTCGGCACGACTCTGGGCGTGATTGCAGGCTATGTCGGCGGCCGGACGGATGATGTCATCATGCGCCTGGCCGACATCCAGCTCGCGTTCCCGTTTATCCTATTGGCGATCATGGTGCTGGTCGTATTGGGGGCGGGCGTCCTCAATCTGGTGCTCGTCCTGGGCATCGGCCAATGGGTGACCTACGCCCGCATCGCCCGGGGCGAGA
>CAYZLP010000624.1:0-1538 GCA_964478635.1 uncultured Caldilineaceae bacterium | reverse complement strand
CTCGTCCTGGGCATCGGCCAATGGGTGACCTACGCCCGCATCGCCCGGGGCGAGACGATCGCGCAGAAGCAGAAAGACTTCGTCGATTCAGCGCGCTCCATCGGCGTGGGGCATCAACGATTGGTCCTGCGCACGATTGTACCCAACATCCTTGCGCCGCTCATCGTCATTGCCTCCTTCAACGTCGCCAGCGTCATCCTGGCCGAGGCGGCGCTCTCCTTCCTGGGACTTGGCGTCCCGCCGGACATTCCCACTTGGGGCGGCATGCTGGCCGAGAGTCGTGACCAGCTTCTGGGCGGCTACTGGTGGCTGGCCGTTTTTCCCGGCGTCGCCATCATGATGACCGTGCTTTCGCTCAATATCCTGGGCGATTGGCTGCGGGATTTTCTGGATCCTCGCTTGCGCGGCAGGTAAATGGGGAGATAATGAGGCTGAGAGATCAGGAGATTAGAGGCGGATCGCCCGCCCGAGTATTCAATCTCTCATTCACCGAATATCCCAATATCCCGTGCACACAATTCCCCATGGCCCAGGCCCAATCGTGAACGCGCCCTTACCTCTTGTCCTGGCCATCGACATCGGCACATCTTCTACGCGCGCGCTGCTGTTTGACGGAACGGGTGCGCCGCTCGAAGAGGCGGGCGCGCAGCTTGGCTACAGCCTGCCCGTGACGGAAGAGGGTGCAGCCGAAGCCAATGCCGCAGAGCTGTTTGGCTGCGTCTGCCGCTGTCTGGACCTGCTTACGGAACGGCTGGTACCCGGCACGCGCATTGCCGGCGTGGGCATCAGCACCTTTGCCGGCAATCTATTGGGCATTGATCATACCGGCCGCCCGATGACGCCCCTCATCACCTATGCCGACACCCGTTCAGACGCCCAGGTAGCCGAACTGCGGCGGCTTCTGGAAGAGGAAGCAGTCCACCAGCGGACGGGCTGCCGGCTGCACGCGACCTATTGGCCGGCACAGTTGCGTTGGCTGGCCCAAGCGCGGCCGGATTGGTTCAAATCGGCTGCACAGTGGATCACGCTGGGCGACTATATTCAGCGACGGTTGCTGGGGGTGCCGGGCGTGAGCACTTCCCTGGCCGCCTGGATCGGTCTGCTCAACCGGCATTCCCTCTCTTGGGATGAAGAGTTGTTGGACATTTTGTCGGTCCGCATCGATCAGTTGGCGCCTTTACTCGATGCAGTACCGCTCGACGCAAGGCTGACGCCTGCTTATGCCCGGCGATGGCCTGCCCTGGCTGAAGCCGCCTGGCTTCCGGCTGTGGGCGATGGCGCAACGGCCAATTTGGGGAGCGAGTGCGCAACGCCGGCCCGGGTTGCTTTGACCGTTGGCACAACCAGCGCCATGCGCGTCGTAACGGACGAGGCGACCCTTACGGTACCTGACGGGTTATGGTGCTACCGCGTCGATTCCCCCAGGGCCCTGGTGGGCGGCGCCTTCACTGAGGGCGGCAATCTATTCTCCTGGGCGCGCCGTACCCTCAAACTGCCGGCGGATATCGAGGTTTTGGAACGCGCAGTGGCCGCACAAG
>CAYZLP010000623.1:0-3701 GCA_964478635.1 uncultured Caldilineaceae bacterium | reverse complement strand
ACGAAGCATCATGATTCAGTTAGGTAATTTTCCGATCAAATGCGGTTATGAACACGCATAGCGGAATCCGAAGATATCCGGACTCAACCGTGCGCGGAACTGCACGGCGAGGCATGGAGGGTAGTGGTATGCTCGGCTGATCGCGCTGGACCATTGCGGCTTTGACCGCAGCGAAACGCTCCGCACCACCTGGAGATGCAATTTTCAAACTGCATCCCGCTATGCCCGCCCCGTGCCTGCTCTTACGACTGAGCATCCTCTGCACTTGTGTCCGCTGGATTCCCACACCCGAGCAAAACCATTACATTGAACGATGTGCTGTGCGACGCCGGAAGGACGCAGGCACGGAGACGCCGAGTAAGGGAGCATAGCTTATGGCAACCAAAAGTCAAACGAAAAAACCGCAGCATGCGGCCAAAAAAGAAAATGGCGCGGCCAAACCCAACGAGGTTGTGGTCGAAGAGTACATCACCGTGCGCGATCTGGCGACGCTGATCGACCGCAGTCCCATCGATCTCATCAAAATCTTGATGCAGTTTGGCATTATGGCGCCCATCACCCACAGCATCGATCATGACACGGCCGTGATCCTGGGCGAAGAACTTGGCGTGACCGTCAAGTGGCCCGAAGTGGAGGTCGCGGAAGAGGGTGAAGAAGTAATCGTGGGCGAGGAAGGCGAAGAGCCGCTAAACAAGCCCGTCCGCAAATCATACGTCGAGCGCATCGTGGGGGAAGAAAGCGAAGCCAGCCTGATCGAGCGCCCGCCCGTAGTCGCCGTTCTCGGTCATGTTGACCACGGCAAAACTACGCTGCTCGACCATATCCGCAAGACCGACGTGGCCGGGGGCGAAGCCGGGGGCATTACCCAGCGCACGGGCGCGTACCAGGTTAGCGTCAACGACGGCAAGATCACGTTCCTCGACACGCCCGGACACGAAGCCTTCACGGCCATGCGCGCCCGCGGCGCGCAGGTAACCGACATCGTGGTGCTGGTGGCGGCTGCCGACGATGGCGTCATGCCCCAGACCAAAGAGGCCATCAGCCATGCCCGCGCCGCAGGGGTACAAATCATCGTGGCCCTGAATAAGGTCGACAAGGCGAACGCCAATCCGGACCGGGTCATGGAAGAGCTGGCGAACGAGGGTCTGCAGCCGGAAGCATGGGGCGGAGAAACCATCGTCGTTCCCGTGGTCGCCCTGAACGGCACGGGCGTGGACGAGCTGCTGGAAAACATTCTGGTCGTCGCCGAACTCGAGCAGTACCGGGCCAATCCCAAGGGACGCTGCCTGGGTACGGTCGTCGAGGCGGAACTGGACAAGCACCGGGGCGTTACGGCCACCCTGCTCGTCCAGAACGGAACCCTGGAACGGGGCGATTCGATTGTGGTGGGCAAGACGTGGGGCCGCATCAAGGCCATGTTCGATCCGGAAGGGCAGACAATCAAGTCCGCCGGCCCCAGCATGCCCGTCACCATCCTGGGCCTCAACGACGTTCCCGATGCCGGCGAAGTCTTCGAGCGCGTCAAGAACGACCGCGAAGCCAAACGACTGGTCGAAGAGCGTATCGCCGACGCCGACCGTGCGGCCCAAGTGCCGGCCAAACGCATGTCGCTGGACGATCTATTTGCCCGCATCGATGCCGGCGAAATGAAGACGCTTAACCTGATCGTACGCGCCGACATGCAGGGCACGCTGGAGCCGGTCGTCAACAGTCTGGAAGAGATCAAGAACGAGGAAGTGGACATCAAAGTCTTGCAGGCCGCGATTGGAGATATTTCCGAGTCGGACGTCATGCTGGCCGAGGCAAGCGATGCCATCATCATCGGTTTTAGCGTTGGCGTCGACAAAGCAGCCCAGTTCCGGGCCGAACAGTCCGGCGTCGAGATTCGACGCTATACGATCATTTACAAGATGATTGAGGATATCGAAGACGCGATCACGGGCATGTTGGAACCCGTCTATGAGAACTTCACCATCGGCCATGCGGAGGTGCTCAAACTCTTCAAATTGCGCCGCGGCACCATCGCCGGCTGTATGGTACAGGACGGAGTTGTCAAGCGCAATGCCCTGGCCAGGGTGCTCCGCAACGGCGCGCCCGTCATCGAAGAAACCAGGGTTGATACATTGCGTCGCTTTGAAGAAGATGTGGCCGAAGTCCGGACAGGTTACGAGTGCGGCATCAAGCTGGCCGACTCCCGGGATCTGCAGGAAGGCGACATCATCGAGGTGCAGGAACGGCGGCGCGTGCGGTAAGGGCAAGCGATTGAGAGATTATGAGATTGCGAGACTGAAATTTCCCGTGGATTTTTCGTGCACAAGCACAAATCTCCCAATCTCCAATCTCTCAATCACCAATCTTGCCGTCTTTCTACTACCGCCAGGAGTCACCACCCATGTCTAGCAACATTCGCCAGGAACGCCTGGCGCAAATGCTCTTTCAAGAATTTAGCATAATCATTGGTTCCGAACTCCAAGATCCCCGCCTGGCGCTGGCCAAGGTGACGGATGTTCGGGTCAGTCGCGACCTCCGCAATGTCAAAATCTTTGTCAATCATGATGACGAAGAGGTCTCCAGGCGCGAGGTCATGAATGCCCTGCGTCAGGCCCAATCGTATATGCGGCGCGAGATTGCCCTGCGCTGCACGTTGCGGGCCGTGCCGGAACTGATCTTCATGTACGACGAATCTCCGCAGCGAGCTGCGCGTATCGACGAACTGCTGGAGCAAATCGCCAGCGAGCGCAACAATCAGCAAACCGAGGATGCCCATGCCAGCGATGCCGCTCAGGACGATGCGGACGATGACGCAGGCGGAAGCGCACCCGCCGCTCCCGACAACAATGGAGCGGGCGCGGCATGATTGACCTTAACGAGAGTGAGCTGGCAGCGGTCGTCGAAGCCATTGAGGCCGGCGACCGTTTCCTTTGCATCAGCCACGTAGGACCAGACGGCGACGCCGTGGGAAGCCTCCTCGGCATGTGCGACATCCTGCGCCGCCTCGACAAGACGGCGTTGCCGGCCCTGGCCGACGGCGTACCCGAAGGACTACTTTTTCTGCCCGGCGCCGAGACGATCGTGACGTCAGTGAATCCGGACGAACGCTTCGACTGCATCATTGTACTGGATGCCTCCAGCCCGGACCGTATGGGCGTCGTCTACCGGGCTGACGTGCATGACGCCGTACCGCTGGTCGTCATCGACCACCACGTCACCAACACGTACTTCGGCGACGTGAACTGGGTGGAGCCGGGCTGTGCCGCAACCTGTCAGATGCTCGTTTACCTGGCCCGGCGACTCGACGTGGCGCTGACCGGTACGCTGGCCGAAACGTTGCTGGCCGGCATCGTGACCGACACGCTCTGCTTCCGCACGAGCAACACGACGCCGGAGGTTCTCAATGCCGCAACGCTCCTCATGGAGGGCGGGGCCCACCTGGCCGAGATCACGGCCCAGACGATCAACCGCAAACCCTATCGCTCCATCAAGCTCTGGGGAGAAGTCCTGCCCGACGCTCGCCTCGAAGACCGGGTTCTCTGGGTCACCGTGTCCCCCGAGCAGTTGGCGGCGGCAGAAGCCGGGCCCGAAGACCTGGAACTCAGCAGCACACTCAGCGCCGTTGCGGAAGCCGACATCAGCGCCACCTTCATCCAAAAATTCGCCAACGACGGGACGCCAGCCGTCGAATGCAGCTTTCGGGCCAAACC
>CAYZLP010000622.1:2291-3703 GCA_964478635.1 uncultured Caldilineaceae bacterium | reverse complement strand
GAGCCGAATTGGCCTCATCGATGGCTCGGCAGGAGCCTCGCCCTCCCGTTCTGCCTCTCTCTAAATCTCAAAGTTGACGATTTTCCGCATCCATAGAGCACCCAGAATCTCTCCCACAAACATCGCGATCAACAGGGATGGATACCGAAAGATTGTCATCATGTAATCCCGATTGATCGCGAGGAGCAAGAAAAGCATCAGAGGCGGTAATCCAAGCAGAATAATTGCCTGCAATCGACCTTCTGCTGTCAATGCACGGATGTATCCACTAATGCGAAATCGTTCTCGAATCACGTGAGCGATCTTATCGAGCAGTTCCGAAAGATTGCCTCCCGTCTGCCGATGGACCATCACTGCGACAACAAAAATCCTGATTTCCAGCAAGCCCGTGCGCTGGGCGAGTTGGCGCATGGCAGCCTCGGGCGACAAACCAAGATTCTGCTGCTCGTAACAGTAGCCAAACTCCTCCGCAATCGGAGGTGCAAACTCATCCGCTACAGCCTGAATGGACTGCGATATGGTCTGTCCAGATCGCAAAACACGACTCATCATCTCGAAGGCGTCGGCCAACTGTCCGCGCAACTTGTGCTGGCGTCTCTGCCGCAGGATGAGAACGTACAGGGGCGGAATCGCTCCACAACAGATCGCGACCAAAGCAACAAGAATCCAATTCGGGTAAACGAACGCCAACAGACCCGCAGGAACCACGGCAATCGCAATCGTCAGAGCGATCAACTGCGACGTCTTAATCGCCACACCCGATTGATCAAGGTATGCGCGAAGGCGTTCTCCGACAGTCTGGTGAGCCGAGAGATTCAAGCTGCCTTGGTAGGCCAAGTCCTGCAAGTCTTTGTTTTCAACGGAAGATCGGGCTTTTTCGCGATACTTCTGACGGAGTTCCTCTTCCAAACGTTTCCTCGCATCCTGCCGGCGACTTTCGAGTAGATCTACCACAAACAGGTTCAGTCCAAAGACCAGCAGGAACCCACCGAGAAAAGCGAGAATCAGCAAGGCGTTCGCAAGAGTCATTTTCGTTCCTCACCGCGCGGTTGATGCAGGATCCGCCGCTCAAACATTTCCACGGGCAATGGCACGCCACTGGCTTCTAAGCGATGAAGTAGCTCCGGCCGGATCCCCGTCGCCGCATAATACCCTTGAGCTTCGCGGTGTTCTGTCAACCCCGTCTGTTTGAACTCAAACAGGTCGTGCATTGTCAAAACATCCCCTTCCATGCCAGTGATCTCGGCGATCCTGACAACTTTTCGCAACCCTCCCATCAGCCGCGCCACCTGAACGACGATGTGAATCGCCGACGCCATCTGCTTTCGAATGACCCAGATAGGTAAGTCATACCCAGCCATCCCGACCATCATTTCCAATCGGCTGAGTGCATCGCGCGCCGAGTTGGCGTG
>CAYZLP010000622.1:0-2191 GCA_964478635.1 uncultured Caldilineaceae bacterium | reverse complement strand
GCCTCGATGCAAGCCGACAGAAACTCCAACATCTCCTTGGTGATCGAGTAATTGCGCAACAGATCATCGACGGTCAGTGGCCGAGCACCAAAACGACGAATCGATACCAGAGGACCGTCGATCGCAAGTGGTGGAATAATTGCATTGACACGACTTCCATCCGGCAAGCGCGCGTCGGCCATTGGACACGTTTCGTCAATTCGACGGCCGATCTGACTGACGATGCGCTGGATGATTTGGATGACATGCCGATCGTCGTGGAATACGACGGGCGTTCGCTCGAGCCTGCCCCGTCGTTCCACATAGACGGTACGCGCCCCATTGATGAGGATGTCTGACACCGTCGGATCGCGCATCAACGGTTCGAGCGGGCCCAGGCCGAACGTCTCATCCAACACTTCGTTAGCCAGTTGCTCACGTTCGTCCTGACTGAGCAGGTCGGCTCGCTGGTTGCAGAGCAACTCAACTTGGCGACGAATCTCCAGACGCAGTTGGTCATTGCCCATCTTGCGGATCGAAGTGAGATCCAGCGCCTGAATCACTTGTTGGTGAATCTCTCGTTTCAGGGCAACAAGCCACTCGGGAACTTCATCCGAGCCATTTTCCGAGTCCGGCGGGACTTCGAAGTCGAGCGCACCATCGTCATCTTCGATATCCGTCACGGCGGCGGCGCTGCTGATCGGTCGGCGTTGCGTCTCGGAGAGATTTGCTTTCTTTCGAATCCAGGCCATCGGAATACCTCGGGCAATCGCAATTGGCCACAGGAGTGCCTTCGACCCGCACCTACCTGCGTGCCACTGTCCTGTACATATCTAATGCTCTGTCAGGGCTTGGTCGGCTGTCTCCCGCGTGCAACCGAGAGGCATTACACCGATCGTTTTCACAACTCCTCGAACACACCCTCCCGCACTGCGGGAGGGTCGGACGCTGTGCGTCCGGGGAGGGTCCTCCTGGACGAACAACACGCGCCGAATGCGTCGACCGACTCCGCCCTCTCCGGGCCTGCGGCCCGACTCTCCCAGAGGGAGAGTGAATTCATCGCTGCCTGCCCGTCGCTCTTCAGACAGCCTCAACGTATCCACGAACACACTTTCATCACGCATGTTTACCATTTAAGCTAAACGCCAATCGCGACAGGCTGCGCGCCACCTTCGTTCGTGGGCGCTGAAGAACAATCGGCACGCCTTCATTAATCGCACGGTTGATTGATCGAGAATCATCGGGGATAAACGCAAGAATCTCACGCTGCAACACTTCGCGTGCCTGGGCCACGCGAAGTTGTCGTCGTTCACCGTATCGGTTCACCACACAACGCACACGGTTCAGATCCAGTCCCAGGTCGCCCATATGGTGAAACAGACGTTGCGCGTTGCGCAGGGATGTGTAGTCGAGCCTCAGGACCATCAGTGTCACGTCTGCCTGCCACAGCGCCTCGATCTGCTCTTCATTCAAGACGTTCTCCAGGTCCATCACGACGAACGGAAACCGCCTGCGCGCAAGTGAAATCGTCTGCCGCACTGCCTTGTCTGTCACGCAGATGATCTGAGCAAAGTCACTCGGGGCAGCGAGAAGGTGGATCCCGCTGGGATGCTTAGTCAGCGCCGCCTCGAGCATGGTCATGTCCAGGCGATCAATCGACTGAGCCAGGTCGGCAATATTGTGAGGCGGGACGATATCCAGCAGGGATGCCAGATCACCGGTCGACAGACGCAAATCAATCAGGCCGACGGACTGATATTGGTGCGCCAGCGCCGCGGCCACATTCACCGCAATCGTGCTCGATCCACTTCCACCACTGGGCGACACAACGGCGATTACCCGACCCGTCGCGTTGGTCGCGTTTTTCCTTGCTGCCCGAGAACGAAAGCGAACGATCGCATCTTCCAGTTGATTCTCAACGTGCTCCTGGTCGACAAACTCCGTAGCGCCCGCATGCAAGCATCGGAGTATTAACTGCGGGTCGTCGGCGCCTCCGACGACGAAGACGTGGCAGCCGCCGGGTCGCGATAACTGCCGCACAGCCTCGAGTGCCTGCTGCCGCTCACGATCCAACACAATGACCGCAATCTCAGGCGAGAACCGACTTGCCCGGCCGGTCGCGTTATCAATACTGACCACATCGGTGGGCCCACAATCGATCGCATTGCGTAGGATCACCGTGCGCAACTGCTGACCGACTGTCGAATTTTCC
>CAYZLP010000621.1:0-3716 GCA_964478635.1 uncultured Caldilineaceae bacterium | reverse complement strand
CGGCTGCTGCAACCGGGTCAGTGCAGGCTCCTCGCCAAAGGTGTCGGTATAGCGGGCAATGAAATCGTCCAGCGTGAAGCGATGGGCCGTTGTGCCGACATTCTCCAGTGCATAGGTGCTGCAGAGCGCGCCGACGCGCCCGGCCGTTTCCCAGGGCAGGCCGGCCATCCAAGCCGCAAAAAGCCCGCCGCGGAAGGCATCGCCCGCGCCGGTCGGATCGTCGATGTGGTCGATGGGCGCAACGGGAATCTCGACCGCGGTATCGCCGTGGTAGATAATGCTGCCCTTCTTGCCGTGGGTAACGATCAGCGTTTCCACCTGTTCGCGGATTCGATCCAGCGTCCACCCCGTCTTGTTCTGAATGACCGCAATCTCGTATTCGTTACAGAGCAGGAACTTGGCGCCCGGGATGCTGGCCTTGAGATCTTCGGCACTCAGGCGCGCGAGTTGCTGGCTGGGATCGTAGGCGAAGGGGATTTCCAATTCCTTGCACTCCAAGGCGTAATTCACCATGGCCACCGGATCGTTCGGACTGATGAGAACCAGCGCAGCCTTGTCCAGTTCCCGGGATGCCAGGCTGTAGTCGCGGGCATGCGCCATCGCGCCGGTATAGAAGTTGGCAATCTGGTTCTGGTCGAGGTCCGTGCTGACGAAGAAGGTCGCAGTGAGATCTTCGGGAATCTCGATGATCTGGGCGGTGGATAAGCCCTGCTCTTCCAACCAGCGTCGGTAATCGCCGAAATCGTTCCCCACCGTGGCCAGGATGACGGGATCGCCGCCCAGTAGGCGATTGGTGTAGGCGATGTTGGCGGCGACGCCGCCCCGCTCCCGCCGCATGGAATCGGCCAAAAAGCTGACGCTCAGACTGTCAAGCTGTTCCGGCAGGATGTGATCCCGAAAACGTCCGGGATAGCTCATCAAATAGTCGTAGGCGACGGAGCCGGTGATGACAAAACTCATGGTGTTTACTCCTGAAATCAACAAGCTGCAATAGATTTTAAGCCTGGTCAATGCTCAACCACTTCACGACGCTTGGCGGTGCTTCGTAGGCGCGCAAGCGTTGGATCAACTCTGCCGAATCGCCGGAAGAGATGAATAGGTCTCGATGCCGGTCGCGCACGAAGCCGGCGTCAACGGCCTGATCAACCCAGGCCAGCAGCGGATCGAAATAGCCGCGCACATTGAGCAGACCGATGGGCTTCTGGTGAATCCCCAACTGCCCCCAGGTGATGCTCTCAAACAGTTCATCCAGTGTACCGAAGCCGCCGGGCATGGCGATGAAGGCGTCGGCGTGCTGGGCCATTAAGGCCTTGCGTTCGTGCATGGTTTCGACCACGACGAGTTCACCATACACCTTGCCCACCACTTCTTTCGTCTTGAGCGAGCGGGGAATGATCCCCAATACTTCGCGTCCGCCTGCGTTTACCGCTTCGGCAATCACCCCCATCAACCCGATGCTGCCGCCGCCGTAGACAAGATCGATCTCCTGTTCGACAAGTTGAGCGGCCAACTGCAGCGCGGCTTCCAGAAAATAGGCATGCTTGCCCTCATTCGCGCCGCAAAACACACAGATCGAGCGTAAGTCATTCATGGCCGCCTGCCTTGTCGGTTACGATGTTTGCCGTCCAGTTCGCCTGGAGCGTTCGGTCTTCCATTTTCATGCGCTGCCAACAAAAAAGCCCGCCTGTCTACTTCAGGCGGGCGGGCATGACGCTGCTCCCGTGGCGCAACCGCTTTGGCTCGGTTGCGCTGGCCTGAAGTCTATCCGGTTGATGCCTATAGAGCGACAATGGCTGCTGCTGCCTATTGTCCGCAAGGGTGCGTTCGTTGCGGCAATCGAGTCCGGCACTTTGCCATGGTTACGCCATGGTACTGTGCTCGAAGATGGCAGTCACGCGATTGTTGTCTCTCCAAGGCAACCGAAAACCGGGACTCCAGCGGGTTGCTCGGAAGATCAAACTGATCTTCACCATTCGACACGAATCGGTCGAATTATTATCAAATTGTTCCTACAAAAGAGTAGGCTAGCACAGGCCTAAAAGGCTGTCAAAATCTGTACCCTGCACTGCGTAGAGCGCTTGCCGCGTCTAACCTACACATGCAATAATCGAGTCGGCGGCGCCAATCCTTCGCATGGCTGGGGCAAGATCGCGATGTGGCGACCTTGCCCCCCAACTTCATCCACCCATTCGGATGCCCTAATTGTCACACTATTTGAACTTCATACATTCCTCCAGCGCGGAAACCAGCGGGAATGTACGAAGTTCAAGTGACGTCTCTATAAGTCGTTCCCCAACCGGTGACGTACTACCGGTTCACGACCGGCAGGAAGATCGAAACGCGTACGTCGATGATCGCGTCCGGCACATCGTCGTCGATGGCCAGCGGCGGTTCATGATAGCCGAAGTCGACATCGGTCCGGTTTTGGGCCGGCGCCAGCGTCACCAGTGTTGAATTGGGCGTGCCGAGACCGTCCAGATCGTAGGTTGGCACCAGGCCCTCAGGCAGCGTCGCGGTGTTGACCTGGACGCTGTAGACGCCCGGCGGGAGATCGGAGAAAGTGTATTGACCCGCGCTGCTGGTCGTTTGCTCGGCCACGGAGCCGTTGGGATAGATCAGGCGTACGACGACGCCGGCAATCCCCGCCTCGCCACCGTCCTGTACGCCATTGTCGTTGCTGTCCAGCCAGACGGTGTCGCCCAGACTGCCAAGCGGCTGATAGCCGAAATCGACATCGGTGCGATCCTCCGCCCGAGCCAGTGCGGCCGTAGCGCTATGAGGGGTGGCCACGCCATCCAGATCGTAGGTCTGGCGCACGCCGGGGGGCAGCGTGGCAGGCGCGACCGCGATGACGTAGATTCCGGCCGGCAAATCGTTGAACTGATAGAATCCGGAGCCATTGGTCACGGTCGTTTGCTGGGCACCCTGGCTGTCGGTCAGCGTTATGGTCACGTTGGGAATGCCCGGCTCACTGTTATCCTGGACGCCGTTGCCGTTGTCATCGCGCCAGACCGTGTCACCGATGCTGCCAAGAATGTTCACATACCCGAAGTCGACATCGACGCGATTTTGACCCGCGGCCAGCGTGGCCCGGGCTGTGTTGGGGCTGCCGATACCGTCGAGGTCATAGGTTGGTCCCACGCCCGGCGGCAGCGTTGTGGGGTCGATACTGACGGTATAGGTTCCCGGTCCCAGATCGACGAAGTTGTAAAAACCGCTGGCATTGGTTACTGCCTGCTTCGTACCGCCTTGGCCACCTGCAAGCGTCACCAACACATTGGGAATGCCCGGCTCACCGGCATCCTGTGCGCCGTTATTGTTCTCATCCAACCAGACCGTATCGCCGATGCTGCCCAAAATACTCCGATAGCCGAAGTCGATGTCGTCCCGATCCTCTCCAGGGCCAAGCAGCAGCGTTGCCGTGTGCGGCGTGCTGATGCCGTCCGGATCATAGGTCGGCGCCAAATTGGCGGGTAGCGTGTTCGTGTCGATGGAAACGGTGTAGGCGCCGGCCGGCAGTCCCGTAAACTGGTAGAAACCATTGGCGTTGGTCACCACAGATCGGACGTTATTGGCGGCGTCGAGCAGACGCACCGTCACATTCGGAATGCCCACCTCCCCATTGTTGATGGTGCCGTTGCCGTCTGCATCCAGCCAGACGGTGTCGCCGATGCTGCCCAGAGGCTGGTACCCGAAATCTTGCTCCAGGTTGCTTT
>CAYZLP010000620.1:1434-3716 GCA_964478635.1 uncultured Caldilineaceae bacterium | reverse complement strand
CGAGCTGCCCGTGGGCCTCAAGTTCATCACCGAAGGCGAAGAGGAAATCGGCTCGGTCCACCTGGGCCCCTTCATCGAGGCGAATCCGGAGCTGGTTGCGGCCGACGCCATGCACTGCCTGGATGGCGGCGTCGATCCCAGCGCCATGGTGCCGGACATCGACCTGGGTCTGAAGAGCGTGCTCTTCGTGGAACTGGTGGCGCGGGGCGCCAACGCCGACATCCACAGCCTCAATGCGCCGCTCCTGCCCCAGCCGGCCTGGGATCTCGTGCGTGCGCTCAACACGCTGGTGGACGCGAACCGGCGCATCCTGATCGACGACTGGTACGAGGGGCTCTGGGAATTGGGCGACGAAGAGATGGAGCAGTTGGAGACCAACGCCGCCCGTCTCGATCTGAATGAGCTCAAGCGAGAGTGGGGCATCGAGCAGTTCGCCTTGGGTCGGGAGGGCGTGGAGGCCCTCAAGGCCCGGGCCTACGAGCCGACATGCAACATCGCCGGCCTGACCGCAGGCTACCAGGGCGAAGGCAGCAAGACCATCGTGCCCAACGAGGCCCGGGCCAAGCTCGACATGCGCCTGCCACCCCTCATCGATCCGGAAAAGGCCGTGGCGCGCCTGCAAAAACACCTGGTCGATCACGGCTTCGGCCACATCGAGGTGATCCTCCATCACGGCCGCACGCCCGAGCCGCCCTACAAGATCAGTGTCAAAGAGGAGATCAGCCAGGCCATCATCCGCGCGGCCGAGACGGTCTTTGGCGCGCCGCCCGTGGTCAATGGCGTCAGTGCGGAGGGGACCATCCTCAAGCATGTCTGGATGCCCACGGTCCTCACCGGCTTCGCCCAGCCGGATTGCAACCTCCACGCGCCGGACGAAAACATCGATCTGGAACATTACATCAAGGGCATCAAGTATGCGGCGGCGATCATGTGGGAGTATGGCAGGATGGGGCGTGACGACTTGCACAACTGAGGAGGCGAAGATGATCGAAGGTTCATGTCACTGTGGTGCGGTCCAGTGGCGCTTTGACGGGACGCCCGAGTCGGCGACCGCGTGCAACTGCACCGTCTGTCGCCGCTACGGAGTCTTGTGGGCCTATGACTATGACGGGGAAGGGATCCACGTCAGCGGTCCCACACAGGTCTACATTCGGGGCGAGTGGATCGGCTTCCATTTCTGCCCGACCTGTGGCTGTGTGGCCTATTGGCGCGCGCTGGAACCGGATGAAGAGGGCCGCCGGCGCATCGCAGTCAACGTGCGGCTGGCCGAACCGGACGCAGTCGCGCATCTGCCCATCGACCATTTCGACGGGCTCGACACCTTCGAAGATTTGCCCCGCGACGGCCGCTGCGTGGGCGACTACTGGTTCTGACAGTTCTGACGCCATCGAGGAGGATGCCGGCATGGAAGGATACATCATTACCCGGGAAGAGATTGAGGCGTACGAAGGGGTGGCCAAGACCCATTTCCTGAACGAAAACGCAAAACGCATCAACAAGTCCCTGGGCGATCTGACGGGATTGACCGGGCTCGGCTTTCACATCATCGAAGTGGCGCCAGGCCATGAATCGACCGAATTCCACGTCCACTACTTCGAAGACGAATGCGTCTATGTTCTGGCGGGCAAGGCGGAGGCGACGATCGGCGAAGCGACCTATGAAGTAAAAAGTGGTGATTTCATCGGCTATCGGGCCGGCGGGGAACCCCACAAGCTCAAGAATACCGGCGATGACATCCTCAGATGCATCGTCGTGGGCCAACGCTTGGATCACGACGTCGCCGATTATCCCCTGCAAAAGCAGCGCATCTATCGGAACAAAGGCATGAAGTGGAATCTGGTAGATCTGGAGAACATCGCCGAACCGGTTGCCGGCCGGAAGGTGTAGCGCTAGCCGCCCAGCCCCGCCTGACGCGCCTTCACAATCGCCTGGGCGCGGTCCGCCACCTGCAGTTTGCCAAAAATGTTGGAGATGTGATTGCTGACCGTCTTGGCGCTGATGTGGAGGTGGCGGGCAATTTCCTGGTTGCTCTCGCCCGCTGCGATGAGTTCCAGCACCTCGCGCTCGCGGTCGGTCAGATCGGGAAAGGGCGCGAGCCCATCTTCGTGTTGCGCCGCGCGGCGGGAATGTTGGAAGAACGCGGTCAGGCGGCCGGCGATGGCCGGACCAAACAGCGCCTCGCCGTCGGCCACCGCGCGGATGGTCTTGAGCACCTCGGCCTTGTCCGCCCCTTTCAGAATGTAGCCCCGCGCGCCGGCGCACATGGCCGCAAAGAGCGAGTC
>CAYZLP010000620.1:0-1334 GCA_964478635.1 uncultured Caldilineaceae bacterium | reverse complement strand
GCACGTACCGCCCAGTTCCTCGGCCCGCTCGCGCATGGAGACCAGACCGACGCCGGGCTGAAGGTTGGCAGGTAAGCCAGCGCCGTCATCGGTGACGGTCACCACCAGGCTGGACGGCTTTTCATCATCCGTGACGGCAAACCGCACGCGGCAGGTGTTGGCCCGAGCGTGGCGCATGGTATTGGTTACACCTTCCAGCGCGATGCGATAGGCAGCGACCTCGATGGCCGCGGGCAGGGGCGGCAGCGGTTCCGGGGCGGCCTCAATTGAAATCCGCAGCCGGCCCGCCTCGTTCATCTGCGCGACATGGGCGCGCAGGGCTTCGAGCAACCCCAGCTCGTCCAGCGCCGGGGGACGCAGTTCATAGACCAGACGGCGGATATCGGCCACCATCTGTTGGGTCTGGTGTTTCAGTTCTTTGACCTGCCGGCCCGCGGCCTGCGCATCATGCGCAGCCAACAAATCGAGCACCGCGTCCAGCTTCAGGGTCTGACTGGCCAGGGTGGGACCAAAGCCGTCGTGGAGATCGCGCCGGATGCGGCGGCGCTCTTCCTCCCGGGCCAGGACCAGCTGCTCGCGGGAGTGCTGCAGGGCCAGGTTCAGCCGGGTTGCCGAGGCCACCGGGCCGATCTGCGCAGCGATATCGGCCAACAGTTGCTGTTCCGAAGCCGTCAGTTGCTCGCCGGCCCCCCGTGGGGAGACAAGCAGGCGGCCGACCGTTTCATTCTGGTAGCGGATCGGCAACTCCATGGTTTCGCCGCCCGGCGCGCCGACCGCGGCTTGACCGATCTGCTCCGCTTGATCCAGCAGCTCAATGGCGGCATAGGGCAGCTTGAGCGTGGCGGCGATGGTGGCCACGATGGAGGCCAAGGTTTCGGCCGGCACGGCTGTGGTCTGGTACTGCTGGCTCAGGCTGGAGAGCACGGCGTACGGATCGTCACGCTGGCCGTACATGAGTTGATTGACGCCGCGCTGGAGCCGCTCACGCACGGGGTTGAAGGCCACGGCCACCAACCCGGTTGCGATCAAGGAGATGACCAGGTTCCCGGACGTTTGAAAGAGGAGCCCCAGGCCGCCCACCGTCACAACGTAGATCAAGATCACGCCCAGGGTCAGACCGCCATAGACCAACGCGCGGTTGATGACGATGTCGATGTTCCAGAGCTTGTAGCGGAGGATGGCAACGGTGATGGCCGCGGGCAAAACGAGTAAGGAAAAGGCGTTGATGAAGGTCCACCCGCCCACGTTGGCCAGTAGGCGAGGCATGCCGGATGGAATGGCGAGCGTGCTGCCAAAAATCAGAATCCACACAATCACCGAAAATACGACCGAGA
>CAYZLP010000619.1:2294-3719 GCA_964478635.1 uncultured Caldilineaceae bacterium | reverse complement strand
GCAAGCTAGGGTTCCACAACGGGCAAGGTCGCCAGGTCGACGTTCAGGGCAATCGACCCCACAAAAATCCATGCCGCGGTGCCATCTTCGAGCTCGACCTGTACCCAGTCGCCATCGGCGCTACGGCCCAGGGCCGGCAACTCCGCGCCGCCGGGGGCAAAGCCGGCCTGCTCCGCGCCGGTGGATGGTTCCGCCCGGGCAATTGCGCCGATGAGATTATCGATCGTGACGATCGGCGTTACGTCTGCCGGCGCTTCGGTCACCGTATCGGTTAACGTCGCAGTGTCGGTCACGGGCGCCGTTCCGGTGACGGGCTCGGTCTCCGCCACGGGCGCCTCGGTGGCAGCCGCGGCCGGAGCGGGCGCGGTAAGACTGGCCGGATCGCCTTCCACTGTGACTACTTCCGCGGCAACCCAAGCGCTCCGACCGTCCTCCAGCGTCACCTGAACCCATTCACCGTCTTCACTGAGTGCGGTGGCAAGCAGTTCCGTGCCTTGGGCCACGATGGCCAGCACCTCACCATCCACGTTCGGCTCGCTGCGTGCATTGACGCCGGCGGCGCCTTCGATGCGCACAGTCACGCCCTCAGCAGGAGCCGCGGCAGGTGCATCTTCAGCAGATTCTTCTTCGGCCGGCGCTGCTGCAACCCCGGGCGGCGGTGCGGCGCCCTCTTCCAGCACAATGGTACGGGTGTCAAACTCGACCAACTCGGCGGAATTTGAAATCCAGTAGCGCTCGCCCGATTCCAACTCGACCTGAACCCACTCGCCCTCCTCATCGATGACCACGGCTTCCAGATCGGGATCGAGCACCGCCAGGACCTCGCCGTCTCCGCCGGCGGCCTGACGAGCGTTCAAACCATAGGGACTGATCACCCTGACAATGCGCTGCACGGCCGTTGCAGGCGTCGCCGTGGCCGTTGGCTCGGGCAGCGGCGTTGCGGTAGGCGGCAGCGGCGTGGGCGTGGGCGCTTCCTCGGTAGGCGAGGCGACGGCCACGACGCCCGGTTCGCCGTCATTACCGGCCACGCCTTCGGTAGCCGGCGGCGGGGCAGCAGGCACATTGATCTCAAAACCGTTCATGGCCAGCCAGCCGATATAGCCCAACACGGCCAGCAGCGCGACGATGATGAGAGACGGCAGGATCCAGCCGGTGCGACTGCCGGAGCCGGACTCGTCGTAGGCAACCGGCTGCCATCGATCGGGCGTAGCCCCAGTTTCCTGCAGCTGCAGATCGGACGGAAGGCTCTGTTCCTGATCCAGCAACTGCCACTGATCGCCGCTCCCGGGAGATTCCTCAAGTTGCCAGTCATCCATGGAATTACGATCGCTCATGGTTTCTCCCCTCAACGGGTGTGTCCCAGCCATAGCGCGAACCCGCTAGGCCGTAAAGAATGGCCTGAATACCGAAGAGTATAACGAAAAT
>CAYZLP010000619.1:0-2194 GCA_964478635.1 uncultured Caldilineaceae bacterium | reverse complement strand
GCGAACCCGCTAGGCCGTAAAGAATGGCCTGAATACCGAAGAGTATAACGAAAATTGTCCAGGCCAAAGTTTCCCACCAAGGCGCACGCCGAAATGCAACAAGACCACCGATGGCCATCCCTATGGAAAAAAACTCCAGGCCGATACACATTGGTGCCAGAAAACGCGGCGTGCGCATAATCTCGCTCAACCGTCGCCCGCTTGCGGTGGCCCGCCACGCCGCAAAGCTAAATGTGGCCAACACGCCGGCCAGCCCGATTATCCAGAGAACACTACTGAGAATATATTGCCAATTCATACGGGATGGAAATTTTGACGCGCATCAGGCTAATCATTGTTACACATGACCAGGGCACTCGCTGCAGGTGCAGGTTCCACACCTGCAAAATTGACGCCCCCTGAGGAGGCTGTTACTATGCCCATCATGCCAGGTCAATCGTTTGCCTGCGCCGTCATTGTAGCACAGAGGCGCGCGTTCAGCATAGCAGAGAAAAAACCTCGGTAGCAGGAGAGATGCATTTTGCAGATTGGCATCGATGGATCCCGGGCGCTCCTGTCGACCCGCACCGGCACGGAACGCTACGCCTACGAAATCATCCGTCACCTGCTCCGCCTGCCTAACGCCGCTGTCCATGGTTGGCGCTTATATACAGGGACGCCTGCAGATGCAGCCGCGTTCGGTCTGAAAGAGAGCGGCAAACCCATTGACGTGGAGGTTTGTACGCTCCCGCCAACTCGCGGATGGACCCATCGAGCCTTGGGGCCGGCCGTCATGCGGGATGGACCCGACGTGCTCTTTGTGCCGGCCCACGTGACGCCCTTTGCGCTGCGGCCGGAGAGACTGCCGCCGACCGTTGTCACGATCCATGATCTGGGCTACCGTGCCTATCCGGAAACCCATACCCGTCGCCAACGCTGGTATCTGGAAGCCGGCACGCGGTGGAGCGCCCATGTGGCGGCGCAAGTGATCTGCGTCAGCAAGGCCACGGCGACCGATCTTCATGCCCATTACGGAACTCCCTGGGAGAAGATTCACGTTGTCTACGAAGCAGTCGGGCCGACGCCGGAACGGCTCAGCGAGCCGGCGCTGGGCAAGCTGCGGCGCAACTTTGGGATAGAGCGGCCTTTCGCCCTCTATTTGGGTACCATTCAGCCGCGCAAGAACCTGCTGCGCCTGATCGACGCGTATGCCGGCATTAGCCAGAAGACGGACCCGCTCTGGGATCTGGTGCTTGCCGGCAACCTTGGCTGGCTGAGCGAACCGATTCTGGCCCGGGCCCAAACGCTGGGCCTGGAGGAGCGCATCCATTTTACCGGCTATGTGGACGAGCACACCCGGATTGGCCTGCTCCAAGGGGCCCGGTTTTTCTGTTTTCCATCGCTACACGAAGGTTTTGGCTTGCCCGTTCTGGAAGCGCAACAGATGGGAGTACCAGTGATGACCTCCAACAACTCATCTTTACCCGAAGTAGCCGGCGACGCGGCGCTGCTGGTCGACCCAACCGATGTCGACGCAATCGCGGCCGCCATGCTGCGTCTGAGCGTCGATGAGACCCTACGCCAGGAGCTGATTACGGCCGGTCATGAAAACGTCAAGCGCTTTTCCTGGGACAAAGCCGCCGCCGAAACCCTCGCGGTCCTCGAAGCCGCGGCCGCATCGCGCTGATTGCCAGCCCATCATGCCGGCCACGCCTTCCGCACCGCACGCCCCCCTGCTCACCACCTTCCGCATCGCGGGCGTCGACATTCACCGCGTCGATTTCTCCGGGACACTGGCGACGATTGCCGCTTGGCTAGACCAGCCTCAAGCAACCACCTGTCGCCAAATCTGCACGGTAAACCCCGAATTTGTGGTCGATGCACAAGCGCAGCCGGCCTTTGCCGCGGTCCTGAGCCGGGCCGACCTGCGCGTTCCTGACGGCGTAGGCATACTCTGGGCGGCGCGCCGTCAAGGCCTTATGCTGCGCGAGCGGGTCACCGGATCGGACGGCATCTACCACATCTGTGCCGAAGCCGCGCGCCGGGGCTGGCGCGTCTATTTCCTGGGCGCGGCGCCGGGCGTGGCCGAGGAGACGGGCCGCCGGCTCAGTGCGCGTTATCCTGGCCTACACGTGGCGGGCGCGTACAGCGGCGACCCCGACGCCGAGGCGTGGCCCGAAATACACCGGCGGTTGTCGGCGGCTCGGCCCGACAT
>CAYZLP010000618.1:0-3727 GCA_964478635.1 uncultured Caldilineaceae bacterium | reverse complement strand
CTGATCGAGGACGTGCTGGCCTAGTGCAGAATCGTGGCTCCACCGAGACAAGCTCAGCGATTTTCCTGGCAAAATTATTTGCCCTCCGGCTGGGTTTTCTTCGTGGAGGCCGTTCGTGGCGGGGCGCGACGTTAAATAATTTATGGCGGCATATCCCCCGCCCTGCTCCAAACGCACCGTGAAAATGACATAATTACTCGAAGAATCCAGGGCAGGGCCAAGCCAATACCGCCATATTTTATTTGACATATCGCCGCAGCTGAGCTATCCTGACGACACCCCCGGCCGGGAATCGCTACGACATTGCCCGGAGATACGCGTCATCCTCTGCGGAAGGAGCCCGTCATGCGCTTTGATGAAGAACTGCGCGCTCTGGTCGGCGACGGGGGATCGCTGGAGATTGTCGAGAATGACCTCGTCACGCGCAAATTGGTCATGCTCATTGAAGGCGAGTGCGAAGGGCTGGGACCGGTCCAGGCAGCTCGCAAGTTCGGCTACAGCAGGCAGCGCTATTTTCAAATTCGAGAAGCCTTCCGGCAGCACGGCTCGGAAGCACTGGTCAACAAGCCTCGCGGCCCCAAGTCCCCTTACCGCCGCACAGGCGAGTTCGTGCGGCAAGTGATTCGCCATCGCTTCCTTGATCCAGATGCCTCGGCAGAGGTCATCGCGCAGAAGCTGCGACAGGCCGGTTTTCAGGCCAGCACGCGAAGTGTCGAACGCGTTATTGCCGAGTACGGCCTGCAAAAAAAAACTCTACAAGTGCCGCCCCCGCGCCGACGGGGAAATACCTGACTTCGAAGTCCAACGGCAATACAAGCGGGGCCGTGCCAGTCGCACGCCATGCGATCCGCTTTCCCTGGAACGGGGCGTGCGTCAACTTCTATCCGACAAAGTCAGCGGCCACCTGGTTGGCGTCTGGCTGTTGGTGGCGGAACATCTGCGCTTGGGAACCTGGGATCTGTTGTGCGGCTGGACGGGACGCTGTAGCGAACGCGTGGAACCGAGATTGGCCATGCAACTGGTTCAGGAAGCCGCCCTCTGCACAAGCGGAATACGGTCAGACCGCACGTTGACCCATCGCGGTGGCTTTGAACTGGCCAACGGTTTGCCGTTTATCGCCAACGACACCACCATGCATCGTTTGCTGGACGAGCACACCGTTGCGGAAGCGCTGCAACTCCAGGTGGCCCTGGGCAAATTGCGCCGTGCCGGCGGCGATTTTCAGGGAAAAGTGCTGGCGATTGATCCGCATCGCGTCCGCAGCTACAGCAAGCGGCAGATGAGAATGCATGCCAAGAAGTCCACAGAGAAACCCATGAAGATGGCACAAACCTTCTGGCTCTTGGACGCCGATACGCATCAACCCGTTTGCTTTACGACCGCTACCTCATCACGCACCGTCGCGCAAGCCACACCGGAAATTCTGGACACGGCCGCCGAGATTCTGGACTTCCAGGACGCCCCGGCTCTGGTGCTGGCCGATACCGAATATTTTACCGCAGAATTGCTGGATGACGTGGCACGCCGCGACAAGTTCGATTTGCTGGTTCCCATGTCCCACACTGCGAGTACGCGCAAACAGCTACAGGAAATTCCCGACGAGGACTTCACTCGCCGCTGGGCTGGATTTGCCACGAGCAAGAGGAAGCACCAAATGAAGCGTGGCACAGGGGGACCTTATCACCAGTTTGTACAGCGTAGCGGCGAACGCCCGCGAGATTGGAAATACAAAGCGTACTTGTCGACCCGCGACGGGGATGAAGTAGAAGCCTTGACGCTGGAGTTTCCCAAGCGCTGGCACGTGGAAGAATTCTTCAACGCGAACCAGGCACTGGGATGGAAGCGCGCCGGAACGCTGAATCTGAATATTCGCTTTGGCCAAATGACCATGGCCTTGCTCGCGCAGGCGGCGATCCACCAGTTGCGGCAGCGACTGGGTGAACCGGTCAGCGGTTGGGACGCGACCCACCTCTCAAAAGACCTCTTGCAAGGGCTGGATGGAGACGTTCGCGTCAGCGAAGACACGATTCTGGTGACCTACTACAACGCACCGAATGTCGATTCGCTGCGCCGCCACTACGAGAACTTTCCCGACAAGCTGGCGGAGAAACACATCGCACCATCCATCCCCTGGCTCTATGGATTCAAGCTCGATTTCCGCTTTCGCTAATCCCGCCCCCCCCGAAGCGGAGGGGTTAAATAAACAGCTCCCGGAAAATCGCTGAGCTTGTCTCGGTGGAGCTCTGATCATTCACTACAGGCGTTGCCGGGAAAAAAGACGTCACCACCGAGCTTGTCTCGGTGGCGTTCTGACTCTGCACTACCGTTGGACCATCCCCCGTGTCTGCCCTTCAAACGTCCGGCCAGCTTGGCGAAGTCGTTGACCTCGAACAGCGACAGCATCCACTGGTTCAGGACGAGTTTCTCGTCGAACCTCAGTGGCGGTGTGTCGTTCTGTTTTGCTCGTCCTTTAGCCATCAGTTCCCTCATGGGCCAGCTCCGAGGCGTACCGCAAAGCGGCTTAAATGTCCTCCTTCTTCAGCGTCGGATAGCTGGCCAGAATCCGATCCGGCGATTCCCCCGCCGCCAGATTGTCGAGGACCACCAAGACCATCACGCGTGAGCCCTTGATGCACGCCTTGCCGTGGCACACGTTCGGATCAACGCTGATTCGCTCTCACCAATCCATTGCTTGTCTCCTTCTGACTGGACACGGAACACGGAACACGCAGCACTACACGTCATTGAAGTGGTCTTCTTCCCATCCGGTCATCGAGACGATGTGCCATCGGCCTGAAAACGGACTTTCCGGTGCGGACTTCTTGTTCTTCGGCATGGCAACCTCGCAAAACGATGATTCTACCGACGACGCTTCGACGACGGTAGAATCCTCGGCAAGCTGAGGAAACCCGCAACGTCGTGATCGATATTCTCGCCGGTCGGGGGAAGACGTTCTACGCGCCCGATCAGTATCAAAGTCACCGCACCTCGGCGGCCACCTTGGATAGATGGCGAGTTTGGGCTTTGCCCGATCGGGCGGAATGCGCTGCAATCTGCGTGGCAGCGGCGAGACATCGCTCACCGTCTGCTTCGTTGCGGCTACAGAGCAGTGATTGGAGTTGAGCCGCCGTCGCCACGCCGAGGCCTTTCCTGGACGACTGATCGTTCGACCTCCAGGTCTGCGGAGGATAACAAGGTCATTCTGCACTGGGTCCTGGCGGACCACGACCGGAATCTGATCATCAAAGTCAATTCCGCTGACGTCGTTTCGCATCCATCCCGCAGATCGCTGCCGAGACACGCGTGGGAGCGCGATGCTACCAGATCGGGCGAGGGGAGCGGACGGCGCGTTGTTTTCTTTCCTCCGAGGTCGGGCGAGCCGGGCGAGGGTCACAGGCTGTTGCTTCCACTCGGCGGTCTCCGGAAGCGAGTGCCAGTTCACCCGTGTTCCGTAGGATCCGGAAGAGTTGGACCATCCTCCGTTTGCGCTCGCAAAGACAGTGCGATAACGGATGGCGAACAAAGCTCCGGCATTGTAGTTCGAGCAGAACCATTTTAGTCCGAGAAAGTTCGGTCCGTCGTTATCCGACATTCTGCCGAGCCATCGCCCGGAACAGGCGGGCCGGCACGGCGTGCAGTAGTCGCCAGATGATGCTAATGGGCCGGGTCCCCTCATGCGAGACATAGTCGCATGGTCCGAGGAAGTAATATGGCGCGGAGAGTCCAG
>CAYZLP010000617.1:0-3744 GCA_964478635.1 uncultured Caldilineaceae bacterium | reverse complement strand
GAACGCTGATTAGGCGGATTTACCGAATCTGCGCGGATCTTCATCGAGATCGATCGGCGGGAATCCGCCTCATCCGCTCAATCCGCGTTCTAATTGGCCGATGGCTGAATGGTTACTGATTCAGTCGATAGTCCAAGGCAATTGCGGGAATCCGTGCGAATCCGCCGCATCCGTTTCATCCGCGGTCCATCATATCTACATGATCGTCTCTACATGATCGTCAAAGCCCCGGCATTGAGATCGGTGATGTTCTGGGTCAAGGTGACGGAGGCGCCCTGGCCGTTGGTGATGACGATGCCGGTCTCGTTGATCAGGATGGACGCGCCGCTGGCGCTTTTGAGCAGGATTCCGCCCGTGCCCGGCACGTCGCTGATGGCGATGGCGTTCTGACCCGAGGTTTGCAGCACGATGCTGGGCGATGCGGGTACGCCGGCCAGGGCCAGGGCCGGCGTCTCACCCGGACCCCAAAAGCCGCCGGCATAGATGGGATAGTCGGGATCACCGCCCTCGAATTCGACCCAGACCTTGCTGCCGACTGTGGGCACGGCATAGATGCCGGTCTGGGGACCCGCCAGGGGCACGCAGGGCATGGCCCAGCTTAACGTACCCTGGCCCAAGACGGCCGGCACGCTCACCTGGATGCGACCGATCTGAAGCGGATCGACGTTGTTGGTGACGGTGCCGCGGTATTTGCCGAAAAATTGACTCATGGTCGCACCACCGGTGTAATTGAGCCCAATCCCTCCCGCTCGAGGGTGAAGCGCTGGCGATAGCCGCCCCGCTCGATGGTATGGCTCACCTGCTGGACGTAATAAAGTCCGTCGTAGCTGTAGCCGACGCCCCGTACCCCCACCAGTCCTCGTGGCTTGAGGATGGCTTCGTAGCGCAGGGCGTCCAGCTCGCCCGTACCCCGTACTACCCGGTCCTGGCTGCGGTCCGTCTCGGACTGGGCCCGGGCAAAGGCCTGGGTTGCGTTGAGACCGCTCTCCCGAAAAGCGCGTGTGCGCGTGCGGGATTGAGTCAGCCATGCCGGTTGAGAGACGAGAGGCGGCCGGGTGCTGGCGAAGGTGCGAACCGGCAGCTGGACATTCAGGTCCCGGTCCTGCACCGTACCGTCAACGAAAGCCGGGGCCATGCCGTCGTACTCGAAGCTGATGTTGCTGACGTTCGAATCCGACCCGAAACCCGATGAAAGGGCTTTTTGCGGCACGCCGACGCGCACGGGCGGTCCCCAGTAGGCCACGCTGGTCAATGGCGCCGGTCCCGGGTCGACATAGAAGACGTAGCCATAGCGTTCCCCCATCTGCAGCAAATATTGGAGATCCGTCCCCTGCTGGACGGGCGTGCGGTCCGTGGGCAGGGGCACATCGAGAGACGGCGGCGGAATCACGCTGGGGATCAGGCCGTACTGGGCATAGCTGCCGATGAGCTTGAGCGCGATGACCGTTTCGGGTTGGGCCGGATGCTCGACCGATTTTTCTTCCAGGTCCATGAGCACGCTCAAGTCTTCACCCGTGATGGTCAGCCGCGAGCCGCCAGGTTCCTCGGCCGGCGCCAACTGTTGGTTGGTGATGACGCCGTCGAAGAGTACCTGGGGCAGCCCATTGAAGGTCACGGTCAGCAGCACCCGGCAGAAGGGTCGCAGAAGCGGCGTGATGAGCGGCCGGTAGTCGAGCAGATCGGCCTGACTGCGGCCGAGGCGCAGGGTCATCTGAAAGCCCGAGCGGCCCTGGTCGCTGTGCTGAACCTCGACCCGCTCCAGCGCGTCGAGCAGATCGGGCGGCGCGGGCAGGGGCACGGTCGGCCCGACCATGAGCGTGAAGAGCGTGCCGAAGAGGCTCATGGCTGCACCTGGGGCACGGGCACGCGCAGTTCGCGGCCGACTTCAGCCAGTAAGTCGAAGGGATAGAGCGCGTTGTTGGCATCGGCCACCCGCCAGAACTGGAGCGGATCGCCCAGGGTGCGCGCCGTAATCAGATCCAGGCGATCGCCCTCGGTCACCACAACTGCCACCAGCAGGGGCAACGCCGCGCCGGGCGGACAGAAACGCCGGCGCACGTAGCGCACCTCCGTGCCGTCGGCGCGGGTGTAGGTCGCCTGTTCCAGCTGATAGTAACGACTCGTCGGGTCAAACATCGATGGTTCATCCCTTTCGGCTTGTACGTCTGTATGCGAAGCCCATGATTCTCACAATGTCACCTGCCCGCCGGCCACGGCGCTCACATTGTTGACGCTGCCGACCACAGCCATGGTCTCCTTCACGACCTGGTGGGTCAGGAAGGTATAGTAGCCGGGATGGGTGACGGGAAAATCGTTGTAGCTGAGCACATTGAGCGTGAGCGAGAGCGTCGCGGCAATGGGATTGAGCTGCGGATCGAAGCGCTCCTCAGTAATGGTGAAGCCGTCGAGCCGCACCGGCAGGACGCGTTTGACGCCCCAGATGAAGAGCGTTAAAGGCGCGGCCGGCTGAATGACCTCGATGGTCCCCGTCGCCATGAGGACGGTGTTGGCGATGACGACCGCGCTCTTGGGATAGAGCAGCATTTCCAGGGCCGAAAGTTGGGGATAGACGCCCATGGTGCCGGCCACGTCGTCGCCCTTTTCCAATTGGTCCGTGGCGTCGAGCACCACCTCGTTGAGCGTAATCGTCTCCTGGGGCGCGCCGGCCAGGCGCAGCACGTCGGCTGAGGCCCCTTCCTGGTCGGCCGTCCGCGCCTGGAGCTGGCGCTGGACCTGGTTGGGGTTGTATTGAAAGATGATAACGCTGGCCAAGGGGTTGAAGATGTCCAACCCGACGATGGCGCCTTTGGTCAGTCTGGGTGCGCGTGAGAAGGTGGTCATTGGGTCTCCTCCTCATTGTTCTCTGGTTCATCCTCTGGTTCGTTCTCTGGTTCGTTCTCTGTCTGCAACCGGCTTTTAATGAGATCGATGGACGCCTTGGCCTCTTGTCGAACAGACCACCAGCCGGGCAGGACCGTGTCATCCGCTTCAGCGAGACGATAGAGCTCAGGCAGTGCGGCTTCGGCTCCCAGCTCACCAACGGCAAAGGCAGCCCAGAAGCGCACTTCGACCGCGGAATCGGAAAGGGCTGCAATTAAGGGTTCCACGGCCCGAGGATCCAATGCATTGCCCAAGGTCTCGGCGGCCATACCGCGCACGGCGGGGTCTTCGGTTGCATCAGCCAGCTTGGCAATCAGCGGTTCGATCATACGCTCATCCGCCAGGAGGCCCAGGGCATAGGCGGCAGCAAAACGCACCGCCGGGCTCGGATCGTTCTGCAGGGCGTTGAGCAATGCAGCGAATGCTTGGGAATCCGCCAACGTTCCCAAACCGCGAGCCGCCTCCGCACGCAACGCTGGATCGGCAGCGCGCAACGCGACTTCCAGGGCCAGACGCGCCCCAGGCGAAGCCAGACGCCCCAAAAACCAACAGGCAATCGTACGCAGGGCGACCGGGGCCGCGGGATCTTGTGCAAGAGCCTCCAGGGCTTCCTGGGAATCCACACCGGCGGCCAGCAATTGATCCCGATCCAGTTGTGCGCCGGATCGCAGGTCGGGATCGAGGTGATGGATTATCCGGTTCAGCTCATCTATCATCGTGGCGCTCTACTTTTTGTAGCATTTGGTATTGCAATTACAGTGACGCTTGATGCACCCTCGCGGCACCTGGCTGTTGGCATCTCGCTGGGCGGCGACACAGGCGGCATTGAAATTCGGGTGAACAAAGGGCGTGTTGCCGATCACG
>CAYZLP010000616.1:0-3744 GCA_964478635.1 uncultured Caldilineaceae bacterium | reverse complement strand
GCGCTCATGGCCAAGCCGTCGCTCATGCTCCTGGATGAACCGTCCCTGGGGCTGGCCCCCCTCCTGGTCCACGAAATCTTTGACATCATTGCCCGCATCAACCGCGATGCGGGCGTCTCCATGCTCATCGTGGAACAGAACGCAACCGTGGCACTGGGCATCGCTCAACGTGCCTACGTCATGGAGACGGGACGTATCGTCATGGACGGACCGGCCGAGCAGCTGGCCCAAAACGCTGACATCAAGGAATTCTATCTGGGCCTGACCCAGGTCGGCGAGCGCAAGAGCTACCGCGATGTCAAGCACTACAAGCGGCGCAAGCGCTGGCTCGGGTAGCATCTAGACTGGCGACCGTACGAGAACATGACTTCGTACAAGGTGACAGTCACTGGCACGGCGCCGACCGGTCAAGAACGATTCGTTCTGCCAGTGACTGTCACCCGGCATCGAAAACCATGGTCTCATCGTGTGATCAGGTTAGAATTCTCCAGTAGAAAGCGTGACGGCGATGAAGTGGGTTTGGCGAATTTTGCTGACGGTGGTGGTCTTGCTTTTGGTGGTCGTAATTGGCGGTATCCTCTTCCTGCGCACGAGCTTGCCCAAAACCAGCGGTACGGTGCAGCTTGCCGGACTCGAACGGCCGGTTGAAATTGTGCGTGACGAATATGGCGTGCCCCACATCTTTGCAGAAACCGACAACGATGCCTTCTTTGCCCTGGGCTACGTCCACGCGCAGGATCGTATGTGGCAGATGGAATTTCAACGACGGGTGGGCGCGGGCCGTTTGAGCGAGATTTTGGGCGAAGCGACCCTGACCACCGACAAATTCCTGCGCACGCTGGGCCCTTACCGCGCGGCCGAGACTGCCTGGCCCGCCCTGAGCGACAGCACGCAGGCCATGTTCATCTCCTATGCAGCAGGCGTCAACGCCTGGCTTGATGAAGGCTACACCCTGCCGCCGGAGTTCCTGATCCTGGGCGTAGAACCCGAGCCCTGGACGGAAATTGATTCTCTCGTGTGGGCCAAAATGATGGCCTGGGATCTGGCCGGCGATTGGGATATGGAACTGCTGCGCGCCCAACTGACCCAGCGTCTCGGCCCCGAGCGGGCGGCCCAGCTCTTGCCCGCCTATCCGGCTGACGGCATCACGATCCTGGCCGAAGCCGGTTGGCAGGACGAAGCCGCCGAAGGCTTGCTGGAACTCGACACGACGCTCCAGCAACAGTACAAACTGGGCGGGTTGGATGTGGGCAGCAACAACTGGGTCATCGCCGGCAGCCGCACGGAAACGGGACGGCCCATCCTGGCCAACGACATGCACCTGGGCTCGCGCATCCCCTCCATCTGGTATCTGGCCGAACTCAAAGGCGACCGGGTCCACGTAAGCGGGATGACCTTTCCGGGGATTCCCCTCATGCCCAGCGGCCACAATGAACATATCGCGTGGGGCGTGACTAATGTCGGTCCGGACGTTCAGGATCTCTATATCGAGGCGGTCAACCCCGCCAATCCCAATCAATATCGGGTCGGCGATGAGTGGGTCGACATGGAAATCGTCGAAGAACTCATCTATGTGGACGGCGAGGAGGAACCCATCCGCTACGCGGCGCGCAGCACGCGCCACGGCCCCCTCGTCAGCGACGCCACGGAGACGTCGACAGCCGTCGCGATGCGCTGGACTGCCCTGGATCCTGGCGATACGACCATCGAGGCCTTTACCGCGGTCAACTACGCCGCCAATTGGGATGATTTTGTGGCCGCACTGGCCGACTTTGTGGGGCCGAGTCAGAACTTCGTCTACGCGGACCGGGAAGGCAACATCGGTTACTTTGCGCCGGGCAAGATCCCCATCCGCGCCAACCACGACGGGATGCTGCCCGTGCCGGGTTGGAACGACGAGTACAAATGGGTTGACTGGATCCCGTTTGACCAACTACCCCAAACCTTCAACCCACCCCAGGGGTTTGTGGCCACGGCCAACAACAAGGTCGTGGATGACGATTATCCCTTCCTGATTTCCAACGATTGGTCCTCACCCTACCGGGCCGAACGCATTGTGGAACTGATCGAGGAGATGAGCGCCGACGGGCAGCTGATTTCGGTGGACGACGTGCGGCTGATTCACGGCGATCAGCTGAGCGCTCAGACCGCCGATATGCTGCCCGTGCTGCTTGGGCTGGAACCAAGGGATGAACGTCAGACGCAAGCAATGGACATCCTACGCGCGTGGGACAGTGTCGCCGTTCGCGAGGCAGCCGCGCCCGCCATCTACCAGGCCTGGTATACCGCCCTCGGTCGCATCCTGTTCGAGGACGATTTGCAGGGCTCTCTCTACGTAGAGATGGCCGACCGGACCCATCCCCTCTTCCTGGCCGAAATTATTGCCGATCCCGTCACCTATGGCGTCTGGTGCGATAGCGTATTGACCGTGCCGGTCGAGTCGTGCGACGAAATCGCCCTGGAAGCGCTGGACGTTGCCCTGGATGACCTGACGGAGCGCATGGGTGAACGCATGGCGGACTGGACCTGGGGAGAGATTCACGTGACCCAGTATCCCCACAACCCTTTCAGCGAAGTACCCCTGTTAAAGCCCATCTTCCATCGCAGCATCGAAAATGGCGGCGACGGCTATACGGTCAATGTCGCGCCCATTCGCCAGTCGGAGCTCTACGATCAGTTCCACGTGCCGAGCCAGCGCACCATCATCGACGTGGGCGAATGGAACAACAGCCTCATCATGCACACCACCGGCCAATCCGGCAACGTCTTTAGCCGCCACTATGACGACTTCATCGAGCCCCACAGGGATGTCGAATACATCCCCATGACCTGGGGAAGAGAGAACGTGGCGGGCAAGGTGCTGACCTTGACGCCCGATATGCAATAGGCCTATGGACACCGCCAACGCTGCGACCCCCGTTGGAGAACCTCAACCGGCGCTCCTTGCCCAGAAATTCTATGCGCCGCGCCTGCCGGTGAAGCAGGTGGCCCGTCCTCGACTCGTGCGGCGGCTGCAAGCAGGGGTGGAAGACGGGCGCGCCGTCAGCTTGATTTCGGCGCCCGCTGGCTATGGCAAGAGCACCCTCGCCGCCGAGTGGACGGCTGCCGCGGAGCGACCGGTCGCCTGGCTCTCCCTGGATGACAGGGACGACGATCCGGTCCGTTTTTTTGCCTATTTTGTCGGCGCGCTCCAGCGCATTGATCGACAGATCGGCCAGACGCTGTTCTCGCAACTGGCGGCCGGTCACCTACCGCCGGCCGCGCATCTTCTGGCAACGCTGACCAACGACTTGTCCGCCCTGAACCGGCCCGCGCTCTGCGTGCTGGACGATTTTCAAACGATTCAGGATTCAGCCATTCTCACAACCGTGCGGGAACTGATTTCGCTGCCCGCTTTGCCCCTGCACCTGGTCATTGTCACCCGTGAGGATCCCGCACTGCCCCTGACCCGCCTGCGCGCGCAGAATCAGCTTACCGAGATCCGGGCGGCAGATTTGCGCTTCACGCCTGGGGAAGCGGCTCGCTTTCTCGACGGCGCCGGGGCGGTAACTCTCTCCGAGACTGATGTGGTCCAATTGACCGACCGCACCGAAGGCTGGATTGCCGGTTTGCAGCTGGCGGCCCTCTCGCTCCAGGAGAAAGCCGATCCCGGCGAGTTTGTGGCCAAGTTGAGCGGCGCCCACCGCTTCATCCTGGGCTATCTCACCGAAGAAGTGCTGGCAGCCCAAACGGCAGAAATACAGG
>CAYZLP010000615.1:0-3748 GCA_964478635.1 uncultured Caldilineaceae bacterium | reverse complement strand
GGTCGACCCGCAGTGGAAGGAGTCCCGCCGCGAGGCGGCGGGCGTGGGTGTCGGGATGGGTGGTCATGCGGCGTCCTCCGGCGTGTGGGCGGCGCCGGCGGACAAGATGATGCGGTAGACCTCGGCCATGATCCGGTCGATCTGGTCCTGGGTCAGGGGACGGTCGGGATCCGGCGGGAGTTTGGCGGATGGCGATGCGCCGGTGTGGGGTGCTCGGGGGTCATGGGGCGCCATGGGTGAAAGCTCCTTTCTGGTTTGGGAAAATGGGTTGATGGGGTGTAGTAAAGCATGGATTGGGGGGAATGAATAGGGGGAACTAATTCGGGGAATTTGTTCCGGGGATCGGTTACGGCAAGAAGGAAGAACAATTCTCCTCGTTCTCAAAAAGACTTGCGGGATTTGTCAATCATCGGGATCTATAGGCTCGACGTACGCTCTACTCTCGAGAAAAGCCATTCTCGCAAGTAATCCGTGATTGTTCTGTAGTGAATCTGTAGCCAATCCTTGGCTATGTTTGGAGCGCACTCACTATAACTTACCGTTAAGTCTCAACAAGGAGAAACGCCATGATCTTTTGCAAATGGACAGTCCCAGGTCTGTTGGTTTTTTTGTTGCTGTTGGTAAGCGCCTGTCAACCAATCGTAGCGCCTGACAGCACCGAGCCTGCACTCGACAGAGAATCAACAGAATCGGCTCTGGACAACACCACTGCTGCCCAGATCGAGTTATTGGTCGAGCAGGAGATGGAGGAGAAGGAAATTCCCGGCGTGGCGCTGGGTATTGTTCAGGACGGCGAGATCGTATACGCAAAGGGCTTTGGCCAGGCTGAATACGATACAAACCGGCCCATGACGCCGCAAACGCAATTTGCCGTTGCCTGCCTCACCAAGAGTTTCACGACCGCCGCCATCATGCAGTTGGTAGAGCAGGGACTGATCGATCTGGACGCGCCGGTGGCGGAGTATTTGCCGTACTTCAAGCTGGCGGACGAACGCTATGAGGAGGTCACGATCCACCATCTGCTGGCAAACACGGCCGGTCTGCCGATGCCGGACTATGTCTCCCTCTACGGGGGATTCAGCGAGAATCCGTCATGGAGTCCGGATCTGCTCGAAGCGTACGTTCGCAGTCTGGCCGACACGCCCATGGCGGTGGACCCGGCAGACAATATCTTCATCTATGGTGGCGACTATTTTGACATTCTCGGCGATGTGATCGCCAAGGTAAGCGGTCAGCCCTTCGAGGAATACATGAAGGAATATATTCTTGACCCAGTTGGGCTTGAGCATACAACCTTCATTGTGGACGACCTTGACCCAGAGCTGGCTGCCGCCGCGCACTGGCGGGACGAGACCGGCGAGCTGCAAATCTCCGTTCCCTCACCCACCTATTACCCGGCGCACACGCCGTCCAATGGAATGTTCTCTTCGACCGAAGACATGCTGAAGTGGGCAATTGTGAACCTGAATTGGGGTGAATGGCAGGGCGACCAGATCGTCCCCGCCGCCGCCTATGACGAAATGTGGAAGCCGCAGACAGAAATTCCGTGGGGCGACATGTTCCAGCACTGGGGATACGGCTGGGGGATTTCAGACATCGATAATCATCGCCTGGCCTTCTGGGGCGGAGGCCACATCGGATCACCGAATTCATTCTACCTGGCGCCCGATGAGGGACTGGCCGTCCATGTGGCAGTCAACCGCAGCCTTGAAGCAGCAAAGGGGAATGAATACGCCGATGCGATTGCCTTCCCGGTCATCAAGATGCTGCTTGGCATAGACGAATAAGCCGCTGATGCAGATTTGGTCGACGTCGATCTGAATTGGCAGATCTAGTGCGACCGTTGGTCTGATGAACTGATTTGAGTCAACAGGCGGAACAGCCACAAAAGTAGCCTGTTGTTCTCTACCCAACCATCACGCTACTACGGTCGCACTGGAGAAAATTTCTGGTGAAATGACGGGCCGGTTGCAGGAACGTTAGAAATCAGATCCCCTCATACCCGCACCCACCACTCAATCGGCCCGTTCACGCCGCATCCGCCCATTTGACCCCATTCTGCTCTGCCAAAAGCACCCGCTACCAGAGAGAAATCTGGGTTCCGTTGCAAGAGCTTCGTGGCTTTGTGCGCCATGAATCCCTGCCCGTGTACGTATCATGGCGATGACCGCAAGGCGTGCGCCTGGTCCCCTAGCATGGTCCAGCGCTACCAGCACGCCCCCGGACGCCGCATCCTCGGGCCCCATCATGGACCGCATGGCGCTTTGCGCCCGCCGGCTGAGCGACATGCACCTCCAGGCGCGAAGAGTTCCCTTCGCTCGACGGCGGCGAGTCCTCGGCGACCATCCGCGCCCGGGTTGATGCCGCGCGCAGGATCCAGGAAGCGCACTTTGCGCCCTTGGCTAAGCCCAACATGATTGTCAACGGCGAGATGGGTCCGGCCTGTACGCCGCTTTCGAGCAGCGGCGGATCCAAACGCGTACACTGGTGTAACCTTGCCGCGCGTTGTCGGGCACTCACCTAGATCCTGGTTGCCATCTTTAGTTGGCAGTGCTACATTACAGGAGGTTGGCTCGATAGGGCCAAAGCTGGTCATTGTCTATCAGACCGATCAGGAAGGTGAACCGTTTACCGAGTGGCTGCACCGCATACCCGACCCGAAAATACGACATCAGGGCTATTCTGGCCAAGACGGGCTCGCCACTGTTGTGCTGCAATATTGATGTGTTCCTTCAGGAGTGTCTGCTATTTACGCACTGGATGGAGACAGCGCTGTGCTGCTCTCGCAACTGCGCGTCATCGCACGCATCAAAGGCGTTTCCCTGCTGGCCGATGAGGTTGGCATAGGCCGTCAAGGGCTGCAAAAGGCGCTTTCCGCCAACGGGAATCAGCGTTTGGATAGCATCAACGCCATCTTACGCTCGCTTGGTTATGCATTGGTTCCAAAGAGGCTGACTGCAGGCGGGCAGATTGCAGACACGCTCGCTTAAAAACGCCATCGATGAAGAAGCTGATACTGCATTTGCTCCGGCGGATTCGCTTCAGCGTTGGATCGGCCGCAGTGCAGCAGATCTGTGGAAACGATTGTAGCGCCACCAAATGACATTGACATGTCGCCTGCTGCCGGTCTGGCGCGGTGATTCGACGCCGACTGAGTCGAGCGGCCGCGCAATGCACGCTACGACGCACGGACCGAGGCCTACATAAAGGATTGCACCGCGGCCAATGGCGGCGCCAGAGTCATGGCAGATTGATCAACCTGGCATCCTGAGCATACCTTCGACCATCCCGACCGTTTCCGGGAATAAGTCAAATCGTCATGTTCTGTGAAAAGAGGAGAAGAGAACGATGAATTCCGCTTTGAATCATGAAACGCTTGATCCTGAAAACTGGGATGAGATGCGAACTCTCGCACATCGGATGGTTGAAGATGCCATCACCTATCTGGAAACGGTACGTGAACGCCCTGTCTGGCAACCGATACCCGACGATGTTGCAGCACACTTCAATGAGCCGGCCCCAACTACCCCCATTGGGGCCGATGCCGTGTACCAGGAATTCCTGGAGACAGTGTTTCCCTATCCAATGGGCAACATACACCCCCGATTCTGGGGGTGGTATATGGGCAGCGGCACTGTGCTGGGCCACGACATTCTCACCGAGAGCCATCGGATCAAGCAGCAGGTTGGTTATATGACCCAGCGCTTCTCGCTGTACGAGGACCTTTCGGTCGAGGAGAACCTGCTGT
>CAYZLP010000614.1:0-3748 GCA_964478635.1 uncultured Caldilineaceae bacterium | reverse complement strand
GGCCAACATGTACCGCAAGGGAGACTTCTGGGCCAACTATACGATGGCAATGTAGGCGAAACCGACGATCTTCAGTTCGATACGATTTGCGGAGAAGGCACTGGTCCTCACCTCCACTTCGTCGATCCAACCAAGAATATTACTATTGAAGGGGACAATATCAATTCTCTGAAGGTGAACTCGTGGTACAGGTCCACGAACAATAGGATCGATGGCAATACCAATGCTCGCTGCGACGACCCCACGCCCGACGATGACGAAATCGTCGCTTTTTCACGCAAGGACTATGAAGGCTTCTGCGAACATTTCGGCATCGGCGAACATGACGAGGATGACCTCGGCGATCTCGATGAAGACATCGAATCCATTCGCGTCGGCTCAGATGTCAAAGTCCGCTTGTTCGAAAAAACCGACCTAAACGACCCGCACGAAGATTACGACAGCGATGTCGAAGACTTGGGGAATTGGAATGACAGGGCCCAATCGCTACGTGTCGAGCGCAAGTCATCCACGCCAACCTGCAGCGATCCGAATCCCACGCAGGTGACGGCCTTTGCCGAGACGCACTACAAGGACGACGACTGCCATACCTTCGACGTCGGTCGTTTCAACGAAAGCATACTCAAGAATTACCGCCTCGATGCAGACATCGAATCGCTTAAAGTCGGCGCCGATGTCGAGGTCATTCTCTTCGCAGGCACTGACTTCAACCTGGAGCAGCAATCGTTTGATTCCAGCACGGGCGATATAGGTGATTGGCAGAACCGCGCCCAATCTCTGGAAGTCAAACGTAAGTCCCAGCCTTCCCCAGTTTGTCCAGGCCCTGAGCTTCTAGAACCGACGACTGGCGCATCCCTTGCTGATCCCAACATCTTCTTTCGATGGAATCCGCTCCGCAATTGCGCATTCGACGGCTATGACTTCCGGATCAAGGACACGGCCTCCATGGATTCGGGCGGAGCCGTTATCAGCGAGCAGTGGGTAGATTCAGGAGCGGAGACGGTCGATGCAATACCGGATACCTGGTTAGGCAAAGACCTATATTGGGGCGTACGCGCCGCCAGTGCCGCACATGGCGCGGAATGGAGTGTCGGGCGATTCCGCGTTCACCACCCATACGATCTGAACAGCGATGGCTTGGTCAACATTCTCGATGCCATCGAATTGATAACGTACATCTTCCAAGATATCGCGGATGCGGCTCGCTATGACATCAATCACGATGGTAAGGTAGACATTCTTGATGTACTGCATCTGATCACATATATCTTCCAGGAGAATCCAACCGATGATTCCCTGGCCCTGACCTCCGCTTCTCGCCCCGGGCCGTCGGAGTCGGATCCAGGAGTGAGTAAGACTGACGGGTCGAATGCCAAACAAGCGTTCACCACCCAGGACGTTCAGTCGGATCACTTCGAGCTCACTGCCACGATTCCATCCCGTGAAAAGGTCATGGGCGTAGCCGCCGATGGCAGCAGCGCACAAATCTGGATTACGACCTGGCACGAGGAGTGGATCAGAGGCTATAACATTTCAACGCCAACCGATCCGCAACTCATTGCCGAGCATGCAGTGGGCGATGCGTTTGTGCTGCAGGACATTGAGATTGCGGGCGATACCGCCGCAGTCTCTCTGCCGGTCGCCGCGTTCGACAACACCGTCAAGAGTGAGGTGCGCATTGTGCGCCGCGATCCGCTCGATCCCCGCACACTAAATGAACTGGGCGTGCTTACTTGGGATACCGACTCAACCAACGTCGCACTGGCGGAAGGCATTGCCCTGACCGGCCCCAATCACGACTTCCTGTTCGTGGCCAATGCACGCCAAGGCATCAACGTCTTCGACATCTTCGATCCCGAAAACCCCAGACCTGCCGGGAATTATCCTACCAACGGGTACGCAGCGGATATTTTCGTCGACGGCAACATCGCTTATGTGGTGGATGACGTTGACGGACTCACGATTCTGGAGCTTACCTACCAAACGCCGTCACGGGGTCAGGGCTCTGTCGGGTTCTCACGGGTGGCCGCCTACGGGAACGCGTCGCCCTTGGTCTCTGTTTACATCATGCGCAATCTGGCTTTCTTGACGGACAAAAACAATGCAGTACACGTTCTGGATGTCTCTCGTCCAACCGCACCGGTACATCTTGACACGGTTGCTGTCAGCAGCGAGGTCCGCAGCGTTGCCGCCATCGACACGCACCTTCTGGTTGGGACGCGGGCGGAAGGCCTGCTCGTTTACGACATCTCAGATCCCAACTCGATATCCCTAAGCGAAGTACTGCCATTGTCGGGACCTCTGCGCCAAATCACCGTCGAGGGAGCCTTTGTGTACATTGCAGCCGATACGGCCGGCGTGCACATCTTGCGTCATGTGGAGCGCGTACCGCATGCGGAAGTGATCGAAATCAGCGACCGAAATCCCTGCGGCTCAACGGTCGCCGTCGAGCTAACGGGATTCCTGCCGCTCCATCAATTGACAGTTCGCTCCGACTATGAGGAGGTGCCGTGCGGCAGCAATGAGTCGAGTCAAGGCTCCTGGGAAGGACCGTACGGTCAGGCTACGGACATTGACGGCACGGTTCGGCTCGAATTCAACAACGGCGGGTACGGCGTCTATACATTTACCTTCACTGACGCAACCGGCTATTCCGCCAGCGTCACATTTCAGACAGACGCCCCCGTCGCGCCAACCGCAGATTTCAGCGCCAGCGTCACCAGCGGTCAAGCGCCCCTGACCGTCCAATTCAGCGATGCCAGCACCGGCGAAATCGCGAACTACCAGTGGGACTTCGGCGACGGCAGCGGCAGCACCCAGCGAAATCCGGCGCACACCTACGCCAGCGCCGGCGTCTACGCCGTGGCCCTCACCGTCTCCGGCCCCGGCGGCTCCGACACCCGGACTCGCGCCAACTACATCACCGTTGCCGCACCGCCCGACGACCCCGCCCCCGTCGCGCCAACCGCAGACTTCTGGGGAACGCCCACGACAGGGAACGCTCCGTTGACCGTTCAGTTCTATGATCGTTCCCTGGGGGATATTGACTCATGGGAGTGGAGCTATGGGGATGGGATGGTCGCAAGCGGACAGTTTGTCAGCCACACCTACTATGACCCGGGCACCTACACCGTCACACTAGAGGTTTCTGGTTCAGGCGGAAGTGATTCGTATGAGAGAGTGGCATACATCACCGTAAACGATGCCAATACAAATCCTCCACCCGCTTTGCCGCCTGCGGAACCGGGTCCGACGAGCGTTTTTCTACCGTTGATGCGTAGATAAGCAAATGTGAGTGTGCTGGCGCAATTCAGCAAGGCGGAGCCCAGCAAACACAGACGCGACCAGCGCACATCTCTATCTGTCGAGATGTGCGCTGGTATTACCAAACTGGAATCAGCTCCGCCTAAAGCGACCGGGCTGCGTGCTCCGAACTCGGCCGAATATCCAACCGTCCCTGCCTTGTCTAGCCGGCCCGCGCCAGCAGGTCCACCACTTGCCGGGCAATCTCCAACTCTTCGTTCGTAGGAATCACCAAGACCGCGACGCGGCTCTCTACGCTGTGAATGGGTCCGGAATGCCCGCGAACTGCGGCCTCATTCTTCTCTTCGTCCAGCAAAATGCCCAGCAGGTCCAGCCCGCGGCACGCTTCCCGGCGGACGAGGCTGCTGTTTTCCCCCACACCGGCAGTGAAGACCAGGGCGTCGACCCGGCCCAATGCAGCAGCATAGGCGCCGATATATTTACG
>CAYZLP010000613.1:0-3748 GCA_964478635.1 uncultured Caldilineaceae bacterium | reverse complement strand
CAGGTGAAAGAGCAGGTTGATCGAGCCCAGGTCGATCCACTGCATGTCGTCGATGACGAGCAGGAGCGGCTGTTGCCGCGCCAGCCGGCGCAGCACCCGGGTGTACTGCGCCAGCAGGTCGCTCTGCTGCAATTGCACGCGTGCCGGTTGCGTCTCGCGCCGGTCGATAAGCGCATGCAGGCGTTCCAGAAGCGGCTTTTCCGGCCCCGGTAGCGCAGCCTCGACGCGGGCAAGCAGAGGTGTTTCCGGCAGGAACGTACCGACTAGATCCGGCCCCACCTCCAACAGCGCCTCGACCGCGCGCGGCGTCAGGCGCCACAGCCGTTCCGCCCCGGTACGTTGCATGGCGATATTCAGGCCAGCGCGCCCCTGAATATCGCCGGTGACGAGTTCCAGGATCTTGCGGAAGGGAAGGTAGGGGTCACCGGCGCCGGTGTACGCGTTGCAGTTGCCGGCAACCGCGATCAGTTCGGGATATTGGTCCTGGCTCCGGCGTGCGAAGGTGTGGGCCAGGGTGGTCTTGCCGTCGCCGGCCTCGCCAGTGATGAAGATCACGCCGCCGTGCCCGGCGACCGCGGCCGCCAGCCGCGCGTCGAGCCAGGCCAATTCGGTCCAGCGCGCCACGACATTGGGCTCATCGTCGTCATGCGCCTGGTTTTGTCGGAGCGCTGGGGGCAACGCGACCAGATCGGCCGCGGAGAGAGGTGTGGCGACGAACTCACCGCGCGCCATGCGCAGGAAGCGTTCGCGTATGTATAGGGGAATGGCGAGCCGGTCGGCCAACAATTCGGCCACCTGAAGGGAGGGGCGCCGCTCGTCCCGCTCGATCTTCTTAACAGTGCTGGGCGAGCAGCTGATCTGGCGCGCCAGGGCCGCGCGGGTCAAACCCAAATCCAGTCGGCGTTGTTGGACCCAGGCCCCGAATGAAGGGATGTCAGCTGAATGGTTTGTCTGTGTTGTCTCTTCCGTGGCCTACTCCTTCTGGCTGTCGTCTGGCCAACGGGCGATGTTGGAAGCGACCGCCTACCTCTGAGTGTAGGCCATTCCATAGCGCACGTCAACTGTGTTGTCGTCGTCCAATCGTGCGGGCGTCCACTACGAAGCCTGCCGTGAACTGGCTCCGGCCCAGGTGCGCATGGCTTTGCTCGAGCTCGCGGGATGAGGAATGCGCGGTTGCGCCTCAAGCGGTCGAAACCAGGGTTCTTCAAGCAATTGACAGCGCAATATGATGTGACTACAATGTGGTTGCAAGCGATTGCCCGAACCAGCTACGAAATCAAACGGGAATTCGGCAAATGAAAGAAATCGGTATTCGTGACCTGAAGAGTCACTTAACGAGCATCATCCGTGCGGTACGCGAGGAATCTGTGGAGTACACCGTCACGCTTCACGGCAAGCCTGTCGCCGTCATTCGACCCTATACGCCTGCAGAGGAAGCGAATCAGCGGAATCAGCAGATTGCCGATGAACTCGCGCAGCTCGATCGCCTTGCAGAAGCAATCGGAAAAGAGTGGACAATTGCCCAATCCGGCGCCGAAATCCTGGAAGAACTGCGCGAGGAAAGCGCATGCCGATAGTCGATGCGAGCGTCTATGTGGCCGTTGTCAACCGGCGGGATGCTCATCATGACAGCGCACGGCGCTGGATTGAATTTGCGCTCAGAGACGGTCAAAGGCTCCTTGCACCCAATGTGCTGCTCAGCGAGGTTGCCGCCGCGATCAGCCGTGGCGTGAATGATGTTGAGTTGGCGCTGGCCGTCACAACGGCGCTTGCAAGGTCATCGAATGTGGAACTTGTGCCGATTGCTCCGACGTTGGCGCAATCGGCCGCGGAGATCGCAACCCGTCAGCGGATCCGCGGGTGCGACGCGCTCTATGTGGCGCTGGGGAAAGCGCTCGATGAGCCGTTGGTTACACTGGACCGGCAGCAGTTGGAACGGGCCCGGGCTGTAATCACAGTCACGAGCCCATGAGGATCGTCTATGCTCCTTGCTTCGCCCCTTCAACCGGCTCCACCGGCGGCGCGTATTTGCTCATCTTGATCAGTGAATCTTCCGGGTGTTCCCGCCAGTTCCAGCCCCAGTGACGGATGACGAGCATCCCCGTGGCAAAGACCAGGCTGCCGATGGCAATCCACTGCGCAGTGGCGAGTTGACCCATGACCCAGGCATCGGGGCGGAAGGCTTCGACCCAGAGGCGGCCCAGCGGATAGGCGATGAGGTAGAGCAGGACTGCGTCGCCCCGGCGCAGGCGCGGGCCGTAGTAGCGGATCACCAGGGCCAGCAAGATCCACATGATGAGATTCCAGCCCGCTTCGTAGAAGAAGGTGGGATGATAACCGTGGGTTGCGTACCAGTCCAGCGTCTGCTGCGTCAGCGGGTCGGTCGTGCCGCAGATTTGGACGCCTGTGATCTCGCCCGAGCGTAGACCGGCAATCAATTCGGGCGGCACCTGGCACGGATAGCGCGGGTTGATGTGAAAGGCCCAGGGCGCGTTGGTGGCCGGGCCGTAGAGTTCCTGATTGACGAAGTTGCCCATGCGTCCCAGGGCCTGGGCCAGGAGTACGTTGGGTGCGATGAAGTCCATCCACTGCAGAATGTTCAGCTTATTGAACCAGCAGTAGACCACAATGGCCACAATCCCGCCGACGAGACCGCCGTAGATCCCCAGCCCGCGAAATCCGCCGTTCCAGAAATTGAAGATATCGCCCGGGTTTTCGCGATAATAGGACCAGCCCAGACCGTCGGCCGGGCTGCTGAAGACGTGGTAGAGCCGGGCGCCGATGATGCCGACGATCAGCGTCCAGGCCAGCAGGTTCCAGACGTGGTCGGGATTCTCGCCGGCCTTTTTGGCATAGAGGCTGGACACCCAGGCGGCCAATACTGCGCCGCCGACGATGAAGATGCCATACCAGTTGAGCTGAAACGGACCGATATCCAAGAGAACGGGATTCATGCAGACAAATACTCCTATCAAGTCCGGCATGCCGGCGCAGGTGGAAGAGGTGCAAATCACTGCCTCTTTACACAGTTTGCGCAGCCGCTTGTGGCCGGGGCCCCACGGCCTGAACGGCCCGGTAAGAGGCATGGGCGCTCGGCTGCCACGCCCGCACCAGAGACGGTCGGCGCGGCAGGGCGCAAGGCCTACTAGTATAGACCCGATTGCAGGGAACGCCAAAGGAAATGGGCGCCATGGAGGGCATCTCTACTGGACCGCGGTCCAGTGGGGGAGAGTCAAAGCGTTCAGGCGTGCACACGGCGCGGCTACCCCCTCCGGAAGAACCGTGCCCGCCATCTTGGCGACCATGGCCGTCATCTTGCTCTGGCTGGGAGGGTGTGCCGGCCCTTTGACCGCGCCGCGCCCCACTCCTTCCCCGACTGAGCAGATCCCCGCAGAGGCCTATTTGCCGGCTGAGGAGGCCCTGCCGGCCCTGGTGGCAGCGGAGCGAACGGCGTCCATTGCCGGCGATCTGGCGAGCCTGGCCCAACTCTGGTTCGCGGAAAGCCGTATCGTCGACGGACGCAATACGCCCGAGGTGGAAGATGATTACGTCTGGCCCGGGCGCGCGGCCGTGCTGGATCGCTACGTCACGGCCGTTTTCCCCAATCCGCCACCACCGGCGACATTCGAGCAGCTGGAAATTGCGGTCACGGGTGGGGAAGCCACGGGCGTCAACGGCGGCGACCGCTGGCGTTTCGTCTATGCCGACGGGCGCTGGTGGTTGGCCGAACTCGTTTATCAGGTTCCGG
>CAYZLP010000612.1:0-3751 GCA_964478635.1 uncultured Caldilineaceae bacterium | reverse complement strand
GGCCGGTACGATCTGGTTGCCCCAACTCGTACCGGCCGAATCCCGGAATGCGGCTGCTCTTTTCCCACCCTTTCGGACAGATTATCGTCACTTGCGGTTTTGTTTCGCTTCATTTTGATGTCTGGTATAATCGAAGAGCGGGTATAGAGCCCATGCGTCGCGAAGTTGCGCACGCGTGGGTTTTTTCAACTATGTCGGCCGACATTGCAGGTTCGGCCGACATTGCAATTGCGCACTTCATCGCCGCTTGAAAAGCCCGATTTTTCACCAGCGCCAGACTGCCGGGCAAAGTGCGACTAGTCTACAGCAGCAAACATGGAAACGGTCTCTCGATCCGCCGCAAATAGAACAGAACAGAACCCGATACAGAAACGCCGTCGCAGCCTGCAAGAAGTGCTCAGCCCCGAACTGGTTCAAGAACAGCACCTGGGCGATAGCGCCACCGTGAACGCCCAATTCTGGCTGGATCGGCTTCCCCTGCGCATCACGGCCGGCTGGAGCATGGCAGCGGGTCTGCTGGCCGGCGGCTGGCACTGGAACCCGGGCGCCCTCGCCTGGTCAAGCCTGGTGCTCCTCTGGCTCTTGGTCGATCCCATCTGGGGCAGCATCTGGCGCCTGGCCGCCGGGCGAAGCGAAAGCCTGGACCTGAGCGGGCGCGTGCGCACGACGCGCTTTTGGCTCCCCTACCTCGAACGCGGGTCGCCGGCCGCCCAACTGCTCGGCGAGGACGGCCCGGCATCCCTGCCGCTGCTCTATCGCATCGCCCTGCCCAGCGTCATTATCGGCCTGTTGGTCAGTTCGGCTCTGGGCGTGACCGCCCTGGGCATGACGGCCGTAGTGACGGCGTTGGGGCTGATCGGCTGGATCAGCCTGCGGGTGCTGCATCGGACGCCCGTGCTGCTCTACGCCGTGGTGGCGGTAGCGCTGCCCTGGCTCTTGGCGCTCGATCTGCTCGGCATGAATGGCGACCGGCCGGACTGGAACCTGCAGTTCGCGCTGGTGCTGCTCTGGGTGCTGCATACCTGGGGCGCGGAACGCACGCTGCTGCATCGCAACGACTGGCTGGCCGTCGCCGGCATGGCCGTGGCCGACATCGGCATTGGCGTCCTGCTGATCATCGCCCAGACGCCCCTTTGGCTGGCGCTGTTGGCGATCCTGTGGCTACCGACATGGCTGGCCGTCTATCAGCGCCGTTCCCTCCAGCGCCAGCAGATCTGGTGGCTGGCGGCCATGTTAATCAGCGCCCTGGCATTGGGCCAGCAGGCATGAGCGCCCTGGATCGGCGGTCGGCGCGCCGCAGGATAAGAACAGCCGCTGCATGGTTGGCGGGCTTCGACAAGCTCAGCCGGCGGGATCTGAATGGCTCGGCCGGCGTCAATCGAGCAACGGCGATCAGTGTCGTCGAAAGGAAAAATCTATGAGCAATCCAATTGCGCCAGTAGACTCGGCGCAACCGTCAGAGCCCGCGGCAAATACAGGGCAGGCGGAAAAAAACCAAACCGAACATATCGTCACCATCGAAGAGGTTCGCAAAGATCCTGAGGTCATCGCCTTTCTGCAGCAAGCCAATGCGTCACTCAAGGCCCTGGGCTACACCGAACATGGTCAGCGTCATGCCGGCCTGGTCGGGCATATTGCAGAAAACGTCCTGGAGCGCCTGGGCTATGACCGGCGCACCCACGAATTGGCCAACATTGCCGGTTACCTTCACGACATCGGCAACGTCATCCATCGTGAGAACCATGCCCAGAGCGGCGCGCTCATGGCGGATCGCATTCTCCTGCGCATGGGCATGCCGGACGTAGAGCGAGCCCTGGTCATGAACGCTATCGGCAACCATGAAGAAGAGCGGGGCTTCGCAGTTACACCCATTGCTGCAGCCCTAATCATTGCCGACAAGGCCGACGTCCACCGCAGCCGCGTCCAGAATCCGGACATGGATGCCTTTGACATTCACGACCGAGTCAACTACGCCTCCACACGCAGTTTTGTACGCGCCCAGAAGGACGATCAGATCATCGCCCTGGAGTTGGAGATTGACACGGCCTATGCCCAAGTCATCGAATATTTCGAAATCTTCCTGGACCGCATGACCATGATGCGGCAAGCGGTCGAGTTCCTGGACTGTGACTTCCAGCTCATCGTCAACGACGTGCGCTTCTCTTAGTCGGCGCATTCAACCCTACATTCATCTGAAATTATCGGGAATCAGCTCATGCGCATCATTCGCTATCAATCATTCATCGACGGCTTTGAACCATGGCCGGCCACGTGGGGGCTCCTGTTGGGAGAACTGGTCTATCCCCTGGCAGACGCCCCTTATGCCGAGAAGATCGCAGGCCACTATGCACCGGCCATTGCGGGTGACCCGTACCCGCTCAGCGAGGTCAAACTGCTGGCGCCCGTCACACCAAGCAAGATCATCTGCGTCGGGCGCAACTACGCGGCCCACGCCGCAGAGTTGGGCAACGAGGTGCCGGCCGAGCCCTTGATCTTCCTCAAACCGCCCTCATCGATCAACGGACCGGGCGGTGAGGTCGTCTATCCCGCCATCAGCCAGCGCGTCGATCACGAAGGCGAGTTAACCGTCGTCATCGGCAGGCGCTGCCGCAACCTGAGTCAGGCGGACGCAGACGCGGTCATTTTCGGCTACACCATCGCCAATGACGTCACCGCGCGCGACCTGCAAAAACAGGACGGACAGTGGACCCGGGGCAAGGGCTTCGACACCTTCGCGCCCGTCGGTCCGTGGGTCGATACCGACTTCGATCCCCATAATCGGCGGGTTCGCTGTCTTGTGAATGACGAAGTGCGCCAGGACGGCAACACGGCCGATTTGATCTTCTCCATCGGCCGGGTTCTGGAACATGTCACCCGCTTCATGACGTTGGAACCTGGTGACCTGATCATGACGGGCACGCCTGAAGGCGTAGGCCCGGTGCAGCCAGGCGATGTCATGACCGTCGAAATCGAAGGACTCGGCACGTTGTCCAACCCGGTCGTTGCTGAATAGCCCGATCCAAGCCAGCAAGGAGCAGATTGTGAGTATTCCTGGCCTGACTCACTTTGTCGATATTGAGTCCCTTTCCACAGAACAATTTTGGGGGCTCATGCGTCTTGCCCAAGAGCTCAAAGACGAACGTACGCGTTTGGGACAGAATGCACCGATCCTGGCCGGAAAATCGCTGGCCCTCCTGTTTCAGAAAGCAAGCCTGCGGACCCGGGTCAGTTTCGAGATGGGCATGGTTCATCTGGGCGGTTACGCCTTCTACCTGAGTCCCCAGGAGATTGGCCTGGGCAAACGGGAGAGCGTGGCCGACGTAGCCCGGGTCTTGAGCGGCTACTGCGACGGCATCATGGCCCGGGTTTTCGACCACGAGCACATCATCGACCTGGCCGAATGGGGCACTGTGCCGGTCATCAACGGCTTGAGCGATTACAGCCATCCCTGCCAGGCGTTGACGGACATCTATACAATCTGGGAAGCCATGGGCGATCCCCAGGGCATGACCCTGGCCTACGTGGGCGACGGCAGCAACAATGTCGCGACGAGCCTGATCGCCGCAGCAGGCAAGGTCGGTATGGCCGTTAACATCGTCTCGCCGCCGGGCTATCAGCCCGATCCGGCGCTCCTGGACGAGAGCGACGCCGACGTCACCGTGACCGACGATCTGGACGGCGTCATCGGGGCCGATGTGCTCTATACCGACGTCTGGACGAGCATGGGACAGGAGGCCGAAACGGCCGCGCG
>CAYZLP010000611.1:0-3761 GCA_964478635.1 uncultured Caldilineaceae bacterium | reverse complement strand
GCCGGCGCATTGCGCGAATTCGACATCAGCAGTCTGGTTGTCGACGAGATCAGGCTGCTCGGCAGTCGTTGTGGACCCTTCTTGCCCGCCTTGCGGATGCTGGAAAAGCGGGCCGTTGCCGTAGAACCGCTCATCCATGCCCGCTATAATCTGGACGACGCCCTGACTGCGCTCGAACATGCCGGCCGCAAAGGCGTCCTCAAGGTACTGATCGAAACCGGCTGATTCGCCCGCCCCAATCGGGCGCCATCGCTCGTCCCGGCGCCCCCCAATCCCATCGGCCACCGATCATCGACCATTGACAATCGACCATCGATCATTGACCATCGACCATTGACCATCCAAACCCTCTTCCTCTACTACCTAACCCTCTCCACCCCTTTTCTTCTCGGCTTCGGTCCGCCCCGCCTGACCGACCGGGAACTGGCGCCGACCCGCAGGGTGACGCCCGCCGAGCTGCGCGTCATCGTCGAGGGCCAGGCGCCGCCCGAGATCGCCGCCGATGCGCTTTTGGTCTATGATGTAGACGCCGACCGCATTCTCTACCAACGGGCCATGAGCGAGTCCCGGCCCGTCGCCAGCCTGACCAAACTCATGACGGCGCTGCTGGTCTGGGAAGAGGCCACTTTGAGTGATTCCGTAACGATTCTGCCGGAAGACCTGATTGGCGGGGCCACCATGGGCCTGCGGGCGGGTGAAACGCTTACGGTCGATGAACTGCTCTGGGGTCTGCTGGTGCCCAGTGGGAACGACGCCGCCATGGCCCTGGCGCGTCACGTCGGCGGTTCAGTGGAGGCATTTGTGGCGCGCATGAACGAGCGGGCGACGGAATTGGGTCTGACGGCTTCAAGCTTTCGCAATCCCCACGGCCTGGATGCGCCCGAACACCTCAGCAGCGCGCGGGACTTGCTGACGCTGACGCAGTTGAACCAAGCCTATCCGCGCTTCAGGGAGATGACGGCGACCGCGGTTACGACGGTCGCGGGTTATGCTTTGGAGAGCACGAATGAATTACTCATCACTTATCCGGGCGCAGTCGGCGTCAAGACCGGCACGACCGACGCAGCAGGCCAGTGCCTGATTGCGGAAATCGTGCGGGACGGCCATCCGGTTTTGATCGAGGTGCTGGGCAGCAGCGACCGTTACGAGGATGTACGTCGGCTCCATGCCTATTATCTGAGCAATTACGAATGGCTGAGCGGCGACGCCAACCGCCTTGCGATGCTCAACCGCCTGCGGGACGACCAGGGCGAACTCTGGTATCTTGCCGCAGGCGGTGAGGGGCCGAACGCGCTGGTGCGCCGGGGGGAATATCCCGGCCTCCAGGCCTTTCGTCGCATCGAACGACCCCCGGCCGGCCCGTGGGCGGCCGGCATGACGGTCGGCACATTGGAATGGCGCCTGGGCGATCAACTGGTCGGCACGCAGTCGCTCGTGCTGCGCTGACTGATTCCACGAACGCCGGCTGAGCCTATCGAAGCCAACGCAACCACCTCTCTTCAGTGAAGGAAGAACATGGCAGAAGAAAGACTACAAAAGATCATGGCGGCCGCCGGCATTGCCAGCCGCCGTGCCTGTGAACAGATGATTCTGGATGGACGGGTGCAGGTAGATGGTCAGACCATTACGGAACTGGGCGCTAAGGCGGACCCGGCTACGGCCCGCATTACCGTGGACGGCCGGCCGCTGGAAATGCCCAAACGCCACACCTACATCAAGCTGCACAAGCCCCGGGACGTCATCAGCGACATCGGCGGCGACGCGCGTGACCGGCGTAGTGTCGCCGATTTGCTGCCGCCCGACGCGGGGCGGGTCTTTCCGGTGGGCCGCCTGGATTTGAACAGCGAAGGGCTGATGCTGCTGACCGACGATGGCGCGCTGGCCCATAAGCTCACCCATCCCCGTTTCGAACATCCCAAAACCTACTTTGTCCTGGTCGAGAAGCAACCGACGTCTCACGCACTGGAACGTCTGCGCAAGGGCGTGGAGATCGAGGAGTACCGCACCGCACCGGCCGAAGTCCGGGTGGTGGAGCGCCTGCCCGCCCGGCTCCACCTGGCCGAGGGGCGCACCACCGGCGTCTGGCTGGAGATCATCCTGCGCGAAGGCAAGAAGCGTCAGATTCGCCACATGACCTCGGCCGTGGGCTATCCGACCCTCCGCCTCGTGCGGTGGGCCATCGGTCCGCTGACGCTGGGCGAACTTGCGCCTGGCGCGACTGCGACCCTCAAGCCCCAGGAGGTCAAGGCGCTGCACGAGATGGTCTCCGGTAAGCGAACCGCCCCGCGACGCAAGACCACGCGCAAATCTTCCCGCAAGCCTGGTTCTCGACGGAGCCGGTAAGCGATGCGCTTCAGGCGGATGGGTCGCCATCCGCTCCCAGGTTGGCGTCGGCCCAGCGCATGGTCAGGAATGCGATCAGCGCCAGGACAGCAAAACCCGTGACCAGCGGGATGATCGTACCGTTGTAGCGCTGGCCGATGAGCATGCCCAGGGGGGTGGCCAGCAGAAGCGCCAAGGAGCCGACCACGGCCGCGCCTACGCCGGCCACGTGTCCCAGCGGCTCCATGGCCAGGGCATTCTGGTTGCCGAAGAGAATCCCCACACAGAAAAATGTCCCAATCAAATAGAGCGTCAGCATCCCCAGCGACGGCTGGCCCTGCGAGGCCAGCGCCACGGCCAGGAAAGCGACGCCCAGGGCGCCTTGGCCCAGCGCTGCGCTGTGTGCGAGGCGCCGCATGCCGTAGCGCATGACCAGCCGCCCGTTCAAGAACGAAGCCGTGCCCAGCGCCAGGGCCAGGATGGCAAAATAGATGGGAAAGCGGGGGCCTAGGCCATACTGCAGTTGGAAGATTTGCTGGGAGGAGTTGAGGTAGCCGAGAAAAGCGCCGGAGATGCAGCCGGCCGCCAGCGTGTAGCCCAGCGTTACCCGATTGGTGAGCACTTCTCGGAAGGCTCTGGCGACCCGGCTCACCGACCAGGGCATGCGCCGGGCCGGCGGCAGGGTCTCCGGCTGGCGCAGCGCGAACCATGTTAGCGTGATGACGGCGATGACGAGGAATGCGCCGAAGATGCTGCGCCAGCCGGCAAAGAGCAGGATCAATTGCCCCAGGCTGGGCGCAATGACGGGCACGAGGATGAAGACACCCATGACGAAGGACATGATCCGGGCCATGGCGCGCCCTTCGTATTGATCGCGCACCAGGGCCAAGGTCACGCTGCGCGGTCCGGCCACGCCTATGCCCTGAAGCAGGCGCCCGACGAGCATGACGGCAAAAGTGCCGGCGAAGATGGAGCAGAGACAGCCGACGATGAAGAGACCGTAGCCCGCGTAAATGGCCGGCTTGCGTCCCACGCTGTCAGAGAGGGGCCCAAAAAGCAGCTGACCAAAGGCCAGCCCGTAGAAGAGCAGCGAGACGATGAGCTGGTTGGCGTTGGGCTCGCTCACGCCCAGTTCGGCGCCAATGGTCTGCAAGGCAGGCAGCATGGCGTCGGTCGACAGCGCCACCAGGGAGGTCATGGCCGCCATGAGGGCGATAAACTCGCCCGATCCGATGCTCGTGGGCGTGCGCTCTACGTTCGGTGTAGCCGTGGCCATGGGTATTCCTCATTGTGCCGATGTCGATTTGATGGATTCACTATACCCCCTTACCGTCCCTTGTCAATTTCGCTGCCGGTCGTCCTGGGAGTTCGAGATCTGCCGCCAATAGACCGCGGAACAAACCGGATGCGGCGGATTGGGACGGATTGCCGGCAAATAA